>JAIPGG010000060.1 GCA_021736255.1 Spirochaetales bacterium
CGCGGGAGAACTCCTCGAGTCCATGGCCGGCGGTAACAGCAAAAAATCCCAGGTGGTCGGCCGGGCTGGGAGACTGGGGAGAGGCCGAATCCGGGGCAGGTGCAATGAAGTCGGCAAGAGAGAGATAGTAAGGAGTTTTTTCCTTCTTTTTCTGCTGACGGAGAGCATGGATCCGGCCAATTTCTTTTTCCCCGCCATCCACTGCAAAGACCGTTATCTCGTCTCCCGGCAGCGAGGCCGCAGGAAAGATCGCCGCAGCTCCGTGTGCAGTCAGGGCCTTTTCAGATATGATCCGGTCAAGCAGCGCTTTGGCATCGTCGTAAAGCTTTTTCGCCTCATCACCACGATCGGGGTCATCAAGGATTTCAGGAAAACGCCCGCTCATTTCCCAAGCGGTAAAAAAGAAGGTCCAATCGATATACTCGGCCAGCTCCTCCAGCGGGTAGTCGCGAAAGACATGGAGCCCCGGTTTTTTCGGCGCAGGGGTGGGGTTTCCCTCGAAGTCCGGTTTGTACCGTTTCTTCCTTGCCTCCTCGATCGAGATGTAGCTTGCAGCTTCGAGCTTGTTGTGATGCTTTTCCCGCTGCCCCTCATGCTCGGCCTCGATCTCCCGCACGAAGTCATCCCGCTTCCGGGAATCGAGAAGATTCGAGACAATAGCGGAGGCTAATGAGGCGTCCTTCACATGCCGTACAACACCGCTGTAGGCAGGATCGATCTTTACCGCTGTATGAATCGGTGAGGTTGTAGCACCGCCTACCAAAAGCGGGAGCTTCATTCCCCGCTTCTCCATCTCCGAGGCGACATGCACCATTTCATCAAGAGAAGGGGTAATCAATCCGCTCAGCCCCACAATATCCGCCTTCTTCTCTTCAGCGGCATCGAGGATCTCTTCGGAGGGGATCATAACCCCCAAATCCTCGACATCGAAATTGTTGCACTGCAGAACCACTCCCACAATGTTTTTCCCAATGTCGTGTACATCCCCTTTGACCGTCGCCAAAAGCACCTTTCCCTTCGAAGAGGCCTGACCTCCGGACGTATCGGCCTCGATATAGGGCTGCAGGTAGGCAACCGCCTGCTTCATTACCCGGGCGCTCTTTACCACCTGGGGCAGAAACATCTTTCCAGCTCCAAAGAGTTCTCCTACCTTGTTCATACCCTTCATCAGCGGCCCCTCGATCACCTCGAGCGGATGATCGGCGGCGGCCCTTGCCTCTTCCACATCCTCCTCGATGTAGGAGCCGAGCCCCTTCACCAGGGCATGAGCAAGACGATCGGTCACCGGCTCTTCGCGCCAGGCAAGATCCTGTCCGCGGCCTCCCGAACCGCCCCCGCCGGCCTGTCCGGAATCGGCATAGGATTCCGCCAGCTCCAAAAGGCGTTCGGTGGCATCCTCCCGGCGGTTCAACACCAGGTCCTCAACCGCTTCCAAAAGCTCCGCGGGTATGTCGTCGTAGACGGTCAACTGTCCCGGATTCACGATACCCATGTCCATTCCGGCCTGCAGGGCATGGAAAAGAAAAACCGAATGTATCGCCTCCCGGACTGTGTTATTACCCCGGAAGGAAAAAGAAATATTGCTCACCCCCCCGCTTACGTGCACGTGAGGCAGCTCTTCTCGAATACGGCGTGTCGCCTCGATGAAATCCAGTGCGTAGCCCCGGTGCTCGGCCATACCGGTCCCGATGGCAAAGATGTTCGGATCGAAGATGATATCCTCCGGAGGAACGACTGGTCCGCCCGCGCCCGGCCCCGCGCCCTCTGAAGCACCGCCTGCGCCCCCTGCTGCGCTGCCGCCGCCGGAGTCTGCGCTGCCGGAGGTTCCCGGCCCCGCACCCGCTGAAGCACCGCCAGTCAGCAGCCGGTAGGCCCGCCGGGCAATCTCTACCTTCCGCTCGAGGGTATCGGCCTGTCCCTGCTCGTCGAAACACATGACAACTACCGCAGCACCGTAGCGGCGGACCAGAGAGGCCCGCTCGAGGAAGGCCTCTTCGCCCTCCTTCAGACTGATTGAGTTGACCACGCCCTTGCCCTGAACACACTTGAGACCGGCCTCGATCACCTCCCACTTGGAAGAATCGATCATAATCGGAACGCGGCTGATCTCGGGCTCGGCGGCAACCAAATTCAGAAAGCGCTTCATCTCGTCGGCCGAATCGAGCATGCCCTCGTCCATATTTACATCGATAATCTGGGCTCCGCCTTCAACCTGCAGCCGCGCCACTTCCAGCGCTTCTTCGTACTGCTGTTCCTTGATGAGCCGCCGGAATTTTGCCGATCCGGTAACATTCGTTCGCTCCCCCACATTTACAAAGCCGGTGGTACTGGTTATCTCCAGCGGTTCGAGCCCGCTGAGCCGGGTCACACGGGAACCCTCACCCGGATCAGGAAACCGGCGGGGCGGTATGCCGTCGAGGGCTTTGCAAATGGCCTTGATGTGGTCGGGGGTGGTACCGCAGCAGCCGCCGATGATGTTGGCATGCCCCTCCCGGGCGAACTCGGCAAGAATGCCGGCCATATGTTCGGGGCTGTGATCATACTCGCCGAATTCGTTCGGCAGCCCCGCATTCGGGTGAATATTGATCGAGCGGTCGGAAACAGCGGCGATCCGCTCAGCGTAGTGCACAAGCTCGTCGGCACCCATGGCGCAGTTGAGCCCCACCGAAAAGGGATCCGCATGCTCTACCGAGGTATAGAAGGCCTCGGCGGTCTGCCCGGAAAGGGTGCGCCCGCTTGCATCGGTGATGGTCCCCGAGACGATAATCGGGACCTCCCGGCCGATTTCTTCGAACAAGCCGGTCAGCGCAAAAAGGGCGGCCTTGGCATTGAGGGTGTCGAAGATGGTTTCCACCATAAACAGATCCACCCCGCCCTCGACCAACCCGCGTGCAGCCTGATCATAAACGGAGACCAGCCGGTCCCAGTCTACTTCACGATAGCCGGGATTGGTTACATCCGGGGAGAGGGAAAGGGTCTTATTGGTCGGACCGAGGATCCCGACGACAAACCGAGGCTTATCGGGGGTCTTCCCCGTCCATTCATCGGCCGCCTGCCGGGCAAGCTGCGCCGACTCGATATTCATTCGATCCACCAGGTCAACCGTATCGTAGTCTGCCTGGGAGACAGCATTTGCATTAAAGGTATTGGTCTCGATCAGATCCGCCCCTGCTTCAAGCATGTCGGCGTGGATTTCCCTGATTACATTCGGCCGGGAAAGGGAAAGGAGTTCATTGTTTCCTTTTACCGGACCGTCCGGCAGATCGAGGCCGGCTCGGAAATCCTCTTCGTCCAGATTATAGCTCTGGATCATGGTACCCATGGCGCCGTCAAGCACCAAGATTCGATTACGTACGAGGTCGTTCAGTTTTTCACGGAAATTCATTCCCTTATCTTACCGGAAATCTAGGCATCCGGTAAAGAAGGCTTACTGCCCCCGATCGTGGAGATATAGTTTTTGCTATATAAAAAGCTGCAGGAAGGGGGCAAGCCTGCCCCCTCGGCCGGTCCCGGCTGGTTCCCGTCCGCTGATCCTGCTCCGCTCCTCCGCTCCGCAGGGCGGACGGGGCCGGTACCGCCCTTCCCCCTGTCTCGGTTCGCCCCTCTCAAGCCGGGTTTCAGCTCGAGATTCGAACCACCCCGTGTTACACGAGAATGGAACGGAGGCTGCATGACTCCGTTCCGGCCTCAAAGCACACTATTCTTTTTCCCCGGGCCCGACCTTGATCTCGATCTCGCCGGAGGCATCCACCCCATGCAGCGGTTTTACCATGGCAACCGTCACCTCACTGAGCAGGCTTCTGATGAAATCATTCATCGGCACCTTTTTCCCGTCTATTGTCAGTTCTACTGTCCGTTCCATTGACACTCGTTCCTCCTTGTTATTGGTATTCCCCCCGGCAGAGGCAAACCCGGACTGCGCGAGGCCGGTTTGTTCCTTCTGTGATCAGGGTATGAATCCTTGTTCTCGAAAATACTGAAAAAGCAGTTCCGGTGTCGAGCGGTCGAACCAGGGAATACCGGCGGCCTCCGCTTCTTCCCGTCCGGCGCTGCCGGCACCTACGATCCCGGAAAGTCGTTCCGCCGGGTACTTCAAACTCTCCCGTCCGTCGGTCACCTCGAAGAGTGGAGCACCCTCGAGAACCGGCCCCTCACAAAGCACCAGATCCATATGTGAGAAGGACCGCTCGATAGCGTCCTCCGGTGATCGCTGCAAATCGTTTCCGGCCTGCTTCTTCCGGCAGATCAACACCTCCCGGTCCTTCGCCAGAATCAGGACTCGGCGGGCACCGGCATCGGCGAAACGGGAACTGTCGGTGCCGGGTGCATCGAACTTCAGTTCGGCATGAGTGGCCTTCACCGCCCCGACGATCAAGCCCCGGCTGGCCGCGAGTCCCACAATCGCCGAAACAAGGGTTGTCTTCCCTCCGCCGGACCAGCCGACAAAGGAGATACACCCTGGCCCCCCGTTCTTGTTGTTTCCTGCTGGATTCTGTTCCATCGGACTATCTGCTTCCCGTTTCTCTTTCATCATACCGTATAAGGCCCTTGAACAGGCCCTTGGCAAAGCTCAATCACTGTGCAACATTACTATTATGCTTCTGGCACTGGATATCGGCAATACCAATATTGTAATCGGTGTTCACGACGGAAAAACGTGGACCCATCACTGGCGTATTCGGACGGTCGAGGAAAAGATGCCCGATGAGTACCGCGTTCTGTTTCACACCCTCCTCCAGGAGGACGGTCTCGACTGGCAGGGGTACTTCGACCAAACCGTTGTTTGCAGCGTAGTGCCGCCGTTAACAACCGGCATAGCTGAAATGATCGGCCGGCAGACCGGCATCAACCCGCTTATTATCGATCACACCGTCGAGATGGAAATTCACATCGACGTGGACAACGCCTACGAGGTGGGATCCGATCTGATAGCCGACGCATCGGCCGCCTATGCCCGGTACCGGGATGCCTGTATTGTTGTCGACTTCGGCACCGCCACAACCCTTACCGCCGTTTCTCCGGATGGAGGATTTCTCGGGGTTTCCATAGCCCCGGGGATCAAGCTCGCCGCTTCCGCCCTGGCAGGAGGCACAGCTCAACTGCCGCACATCGAGATTACACCGCCTCCATCCGTCATCGGAACAAATACAATCAACTCGATACAGTCGGGGATCGTTTACGGCTATGTGGGTCTGCTCGAAGGGCTTATCAAACGGATATACCGCGAAGCCGGGTGGAAAGAGCGTCCCCAGGTCATCGCAACGGGCGGTCTGGCCAACCTCCTCGCTCCACTGACCGATTCCATCGACGAGGTCGACCAGCAGCTCACCATCGAAGGAATTCGCCTTATTGCCGGGAAGAACCGCCGTTAATCGATGCAGAAGATAGCCGTCCTCTCCGATATACACATCGACCGCAGCTCCGACGAACTACCGGGCATTATCGGCGAACTGACAGCTTCCGCCGGGGCCGAACTCATGATCCTTGCCGGGGATGTGGCAAACGGAACGGACGAGGCCCTGGCCGGCCTGAAACGGATTCGAAACCACGCCGGCATCCCTGTTTATTTTGTTGCCGGCAATCACGACATCTGGCAGTCACCGCAAGGGGCCGATCAAGACAGCAAGAGCCAACCGGACAGTTGGCAAGCCTACAACGAACTCCTCTCATGGCCGGAGAACCTGGCCCACGGGCCTGTCTCTCTCGAGGGGGGGTGGCAGCTGGCAGGCTGCGGCGGATGGTACGATCTCGGATTTGCAGGACGGGAATTTACCAGGGAACAGCTCCTGGAGATGACCTACAAGGGAAAGGGCTGGGCGGACCGAAGAAACACCAGCTGGACCGGTGAGCCGGAAAGGGTGCACCGGTATTTCCTCGGCGAGCTGCGCCGGCAGATCAGAGAAACAGGCAACCCTGAGCGGACTGTGGCCGTCACCCACGTAGTGCCGCATGCCTCCTTTACCGTACCTTCCATTTTTCCTACCTGGCGTTTTTTCAATGCTTACCTCGGAAGCGGGGATTACGCAGAACTCTACCGTGAGATGAATGTGCCCCTGGCCGTATTCGGTCATATTCATCATCGCTTCGACCGAACCCTCGCCGGCACCCGGTACATCGGGTGCCCACTCGGTTATCGGCGGGAATGGAAACACTCCGATGATCCTCGCCGGGAATGCAAGGAAGCAATGAAAATCATCGAACTCGGGCCCGAGGACTCGATCAACGAGACCCGGATCTGACGAACTCCAAGCAAACAAGACCGGGCACACCAAAAAAAAGCGGGAACAGACCCGGAGGCCGCTCCCGCTTAAAATCAAACATAGATCGGTTTAGTAAGCGTGGTACATGTGCTCGTCTACGTTTTCCGAGGTTACGACTTCTGATTTCAGGATGTTGTCCTTTTCAAAATCTCCGCCCTGAAGGATGTGCTTGGCAAGCTTAACTGCCTCGGCACCCATGGAGGGGGTGTAAGACATGGAAGCCTTGAAGATCGAATCGCCCTTCTGAAGTTCTTCGTAAGCCGACTCGGAGCCGCCGAAACCGGTTACGCACTTGATGTCGTCTCTCTGTGCATTCCGAATAGCGGTAATTGCGCCGATTGCCGCCTCGTCGTCCTGCGCGTAAACAGCATCGATGTTGTCGTAGGCGGGCAGAATGTTGGACATAGCCTTGAGGCCTGCTTCCTGATTGAACTCACCATCGCCTTCAACGAGTACTTCTACGTCGGGATAGTCTGCTTCCAGAACATCCATGAAACCATTGTAGCGCTGCATGTCGATGGGGATACCAACATAGCTTCGAAGGATGGCAATCCGGCCTTCTCCGTTGAGGAACTCCCCGATGTATTCAGCGGCATTTTGGCCGCCGCCGTAATTGTCGCCCATCAGAAGTGCGGTGTACTTGTCGCTTTCGATACCGCGGTCGACAATCAGCGTCTTTGTGCCGTCTTCGTAGATCTCCTCGCAGATCGGGGTCATCATGGTCCCGTTTCCGGGAAGCACCATGATCATATCATACCCGCCGTCCTTGAACGTTGTAAGCATATTCAGCTGATCAGCATTGTCGACTGCATTCTTGATCGTGAAATCGAATTCATCGGTATCCTTTGCAGCTTCTTCTTCAACGAAGTCCAGCAAGGCTGCCTGCCATGCATTGTTCGCAGGCGGCAGAGACACCGCTACTTTGAATTTTTCAGCCCCTTCGGCCGCCGTTTCCTCCTGTTCGCCTCCTGCAAAAACCATTGCAGTAGAGAGCACAAACACAACTACCAACGCGAAGAAAAGTATTTTCTTCATCCTCATCCTCCTTAAGATTGAGTATCTCATTATCGCTCTCGTCTCTGGATCAACACGGCAAAAAGTATAACACCTCCTTTTACCGCACCCGAGAGATAAGGCGATATATTGAGCATGATCATCATATTGTTGACGATTCCCAACAATATGAACCCGACTATTGTTCCGACCAAACGGCCCTTTCCGCCGGAAAGAGTAGTCCCCCCGATAATAACGGCCGTTATAGCTTCGAATTCATACAAGCGCCCGGAAGAGGTTCCTGAGACGGCTGCCATTCTCGACATCTCGATCGTAGCGGCAATACCTGCACAGAGGCCTACCAGCATATAGGTAAAGATCTTGATCCGATCCGCTTTGATCCCCGAATAGCGCGCCGCATCCTCGTTTCCACCGACCGCGTAGACATAGGTTCCCATTTTTGAGCGCGTCAGCACAAGATGTAAAAGGGCGAACAACCCCATCGCTATGATGAACGGTATGGGTATCGATGCAACCGAACCGTTTCCGATCCCGGTAAACTCGGGCACCCGGTTTCCCATAATCGTCGCGCCGCGGGTAAAATACATAACCACCGATCTAGCGATGATTCCAACAGCCAGGGTTACGATAAACGGCGGGAGAGCCGCCTTGGTGATAATAAACCCGTTAATAAATCCCAAAAGCGTCGCCACACCCAAAGCGGCTAGAATGGGCAACCACAAAGGCAGTAATGGATCGCCTGTTTCGGCCACCATCCGCTGGAGAAAAATCAATACCGCACCGGCTGATGCCAGAACCGGGCCGGAGGAAAGATCGATCCCTCCGCCGATGATAACAAAGGTCATGCCCAGGGCAATGACACCGATTATCGACGTGTTCCGGAGAATATTCAGCAGGTTGTTCGGCTGCAGGAACCTCGGAGCCGCAAGACCCGCCAAAAGAATAATTATGACGAATACGACGATTACACTATTTTTTTGCCATAGCTGCTTCAGCATTTCCAAGAAGCGATTGGTAAATGTTTGTTCAGTTTCCTGTGCTCCCATGCTATTCTCCCCGCTCATACATCTGTTGCATAATGCATAACTTTTGCTTCAGTGGCTTCGGTACTTGTCAATTCACCGGTTACCCTGCCCTCGTGCATGACGATTATCCGCTCGCATATACTCAGCACTTCCGGTAAATCAGAGGATACGATGACGATCGTGATCCCTGTATCCACGAGCTCGTTGATGATTTTGTATATCTCCTGCCGCGCTCCTACATCTACACCGCGGGTAGGTTCATCCAGGATCAGGATTTTCGCTCCCGAGGCGAGCCATTTCGCAAGAGCCACCTTTTGCTGGTTTCCGCCCGAAAGAGTCTTGACCTGCTGATCAGGACCCTGACACCGGATATTGAGCCGCTTGATCATCTTGTCGGTATTTTCAGCGCTCACCTTTTTATTCTTGAAAAAGCCTTTGTGCTTCCGCCAGTAAACATAATTCAAATTTTCGGTGAGGTCCCTGCAGAGCACCAGTCCGGTTTCTTTCCGGTCTTCGGTTACAAAGCCCACATCCGATTTTATCGCGTCGATAGCGCTTTTTATCGTAACCGGCTTGCCTTCGAGCAGAACCTCTCCGGTTTCCGGCGTCCGCATCCCAAAGATGACTTCCATGAGCTCTGTCCGCCCGGCCCCTACCAGTCCGCTGAACCCCAGGATTTCACCGCGGCGAACGGAAAAGCCGACGTTTTTCAGTTTTTCGTCGGTAACACCCCGAACCTCCAAAACAACATCATCCGGATCGCCTGAAAACTCGCCGGCTGTCGACTCGGTAACCTCCCGGCCCACCATGAGCGAAGCGATGTCCTTTTCGGTCACCTCCGCTACCTCTCGGGTCGCTATGTCGTATCCGTCCCGCAATACCTGTACGGTTTTACAAACCTGCGAAACCTCTTTCAGCCGGTGGGAAATATAGATTACTGCAATCCCTTCGCTGCTCAATTTTCTGATCAGGTCGAAGAGTATCGTAGTTTCCTTGGAGGTAAGTACCGCCGTAGGTTCGTCCATGACAAGGATCTCAACATTGAAGGAGATTGCCTTGGCTATTTCGACCATTTGTTTCTGGGCAATCTTGAGGGTTTTTAGCTTTTGCTTGGGGTCAATATTCTCTCCGAGGCGCTTCATCAGCTTTTCGGATTCTTCGTTCATTTTCGGATAATCGATCAGACCGAGCTTGTTGCGCGGTTCGCGGCAAAGAAAGATATTCTGGGCTACCGTCAGCTGATTTAAAAGGTTGAGCTCCTGGTGAATCATGGATACACCGCGCTTTTCCATCTCGAGCGGACCTGCCGAGGGAGGAACAACCTCGTCTTTCAGAATAACATCCCCCGCATTCTGTTCATGGATACCGGCGAGGATCTTCATAAGGGTAGATTTACCGGCCCCGTTCTCCCCGCACAAGGCAAGAATATCGCCCCGATCGAGAGAGAGATCAACGCTGTGAAGGACTTCTACACCGTAAAAGCTTTTCGAGATTCCCTTCATTTCCAGCAGTTTCGACATATTCCTATTTACCCCCAAAAGGACAAGAAGCAATAATAGATAAGTTTAACCGATAAACTTTATTCATTTCAAGTAGTATATGAAAAAAAATAAGAACATATAATAAAAAGTAAGAACATATGCTACCCTCGTTCCATTGGGGCATAGAAACGCCTCAAAACCCGCCCGCCGGTGGAGCCGGAGACACAGAGAATCAAGAAGGTCACTGCCGGCTTTCACAGAAGCTTCACCGCGATCTTTTTGTCTTCAAAAATCCGTTTGCATTCTTGCATCTTTTCTTCAGAGGGAGGCTCCACCTCCGGCAGTTTGTATTCTTTTCCGATTCCCTGATATTTGCCGGTACCAAAGGCATGATACGGAAGCAGGTGGACCTCCGGCTGTCTCTTTATGCCGGTAACAAGCCGGGCTATGGCCGTAAGATTCTCTTTCGAATCAGTGTACCCCGGAATCACAGGAATTCGAAAAATTATTTCCTTTTCCGCGCTGATTTTTTTCGCGTTTTCCAGAATCACCGCGTTATCTGCTCCGGTTGCTTTTTTATGGCCTTCCGGATCGGCAATCTTGAGATCATAGAGAACCAGATCGGCATATTCCACAGTACGGAAAAGCCTCCGAACCTCGGCATAACCGCAGGTCTCAACAGCAGTATGTATACCCCGCTTCCGCAGTTTTTTCAGGACTTCCGCAGTAAAATCAGGATGCTGGCTCGGCTCACCTCCGGATATGGTTACCCCTCCTCCGGAACGGCGAAAAAAAACCGCATCCGCCTCGAGTGCCTCAACGGCCTCATCCACCCCGATTAGCTTCCCTGCCACCGAAACTGCAGCGGTAGGACAGGCATCGACACAATCCCCACAAACGGTACACTTCCCCTTATCGAAGGCCATTTTCTTACCCTGCACTGAAACCGCGCCATATCCGCACGCCTGGAGGCAGCTTCCACAGCCGATGCACATATTCGGGGAATAGAGGAGCTCCGGCTGAAAATTCTGGGTTTCCGGATTGGAACACCACAGGCAGGATAAGGGACACCCCTTCAAAAAGAGTATTGTCCGCAAACCGGGGCCGTCATGCAGAGAATACCGCTGCAGGTTTGTAAAGACCGCCTTAAGCACCCGGTTGTGAGATCCGGAAACCGTTTCCGGATCCCGGAGACCTGTGTTATATGGTTTCCGCTTCGGTTCTGTCAATAATGTCATCCTGAACGGCAGTATCGAGTTCGACGAAAAAAGCGCTGTATCCGGCGACCCGGATTATCAGGCCTTTGTGTTTCTCAGGATCCCTTTGTGCAGCCCGGAGGGTGTCGGCCGAAACGACATTAAACTGAATGTGCCAGCCTCCCAGGTCAAAGTATGAACGTATCAGATTTGCAAGTCCCCGCTTGCCCCGTTCCCCTTCCAGCACCTTGGGAGTGAATTTCTGGTTCAGAATCGTCCCGTTTGTGATCTTTTCGTGATTCAGCTTCGATACCGATTTGACCACCGCCGTCGGTCCGCTCAATTCAACGCCATGAACGGGGGCAACACCGTCGGCAAGGGGTTGCCGTGCTTTCTTGCCGTTCGGGAGGGCTCCAACATGGACTCCCAGGGGTACATTGGCGGAAACCGAATAGACTCCCGGCCGATAGATCCCTTTCCTGGTATTCCTGTACTGAGAGACCTCGTCACAAAAGATATCAACTACCTCGACGGCGAGTTCGTCGACATAATCATCGTCGTTACCCCACTTGGGCACTTTGTTCGAAAGGATCTGGTGAAGCACCTCTTCTCCCTCGAAATCTTTTTCCAGGGCATCGAGGATTTGTTTCATCGAGTATTTCTTTTCTTCGAAAACGATCTTCTTGAGGGCTGCCAGAGAATCGGCTACATCTCCGAGTCCCACCGCCTGGGGGCCGGTGTAATTGTACCGTGCACCGCCCTCGGTAATGTCGAGCCCCTGCTCGAAACAGTCGTCCATCACCAAAGAGAAATACGGCAGCGGGAAAAGCCTGGCATGGGTCCGCTCGATTTCGTTCAAGGCAATGACCATATCCCGCACGTAGGCCTTTACCTGCTCGCGAAAAGCAAGGATTACATCTTCGATATCGGTAAAACTCCCCGGATCCCCGGTTTTCGGCCCGATCTGCTTGCCCGAAAGCCGGCTCACCCCGTTATTCAGGGCCAGTTCGAGGGCCTTTGCGATATTCGACATCGCCGCATTGGTCATGCCGTTGGCATGGGGCGGAACCGCTTCGACACAGCCGGATATACCGTAGTCCCGTGCATCCTCCAGGGATACCCCCGTAGACAAAAGGGTGGGAATCCCTACACCGTCGTTAAAGAACTCGGGCTTTGTTCGACCGGTAGCTGAAATCTCCGCGGCCCTCATCAAAAAGCGGTCCGGGGTCTTGTTGTGGACACGTACGCTCAGGTTTGGCTGGGAGAGTTTTGTATGGGCTTCGGCCTCGAGACACATATAAGAAAGATCATTTGTGGCATCCCGCCCGTCCTCATCTACCCCGCCGAGGACGATATTTTCCGAAATAGAAAAGCCGGCGAAGTTTTTAGCGCTTTCGTAATCGTAGGCCCGCATGATCTCAGTGAACTTGATCCACAGACATTCGAGCAGCTCCTGGGCTTCCTCTCGGGAAATCGAGCCGTCCTCGATAGATTTCTTGTAGTAGGGAAACATGTACTGATCAAACCTGCCGGGGGAGACAGCCAGGCCGTTTTGCTCGATGTACAAAAGGAGATGGGTAAACCAGAATGACTGGAGCGCCTCTCGAAATCCTTCCGCCGGATAGGCCGGGACCCGCCGGCAGGCGGCGGCCATCGTTTCGAGTTCGCTCTTCCAGCGGGGGTCGGTTTCCTCTGCGGCCAACCGTTCGGCCTCCTCGGCATAACGGCGGGCCCAGCCGATGATTGCATCGCAGAGGATTATCTCGGCCTGATAAAAGTTATACTTCTTCCCCTCGTCCGGGTCGGCAAGATCCAGACTGTCCCGTTTCGCTTCATTCTCTTTCCGGATCTGCACAAGTCCCTTGTCGAGCACCTTGTCGTAATCCGCAAGAATATGTCCGATACTTCCGGTCAGGTGGATCCCTACCGAAAAGATCTGATCTTCCAGCTCCACTTTCTCCCTGACATGTTCGGGCATGGCCGAGAGAGCGGTTTCCTTTATACCCTTTCCCTTCCAGTAGGGGAGAATATCCTCGAGGAGTTCCTTTCGCACCTCCGGCTTGATTTGGAGGCGGTCCTGTTCCCGTTTGGAAAAGAGATCGATCTCCGATTCGAGATAGCCGGCCTCTGTTTCCGGAAAGAGGGGAGAAGCCCTGAGACTGCTTGCCTGAACTCCTGCAATGAGCTGGTCCCGTTGAATGAAAATAGTCATTTTCTCGAGGACCTTGGCTATTGCCTTAGCCCTGCGGATGACCATCGGCTCGGATTCGGTTTCTTTATAAGACTCGGTTACATAGCGTGCCCGTTCTACACACATTTCTGGATTTACTGCCAGAATTTCATTATTGAGCTGTTTTGTGCGCCAATGAATTTCGTTTTCCGCAACTACCGTCGAAGACATTCGGACCTCCCTCTATTCAGGGCGTTTAAATTCTACTGAGTATCTCACATGATTCCTGATCATGCAAATAGCATATACCACATAAGAAAAGCTGAATATTCACATCAGCTCTTTTCACAGCCGCTCATCCATCGATCTCCACCAGTTCCAAAACGGTACCGTCGGGATCCCGGCAATAGATCCATTTCCAGCTGGCCAGCGGCCCCTCATCGATTCGCGTCGGACCGGGGAAAAAATCCACCCCGTGCTTTTCCAGATAAGCTTTCATCTCCTTAAGATTGTCAACCTCGAAAGCGATATGCGCATGCCCCACGGCATTCTGCGGCAACTGCTTGTCTACCGGCCTCTCATCTCCCGCATACTCGAGCAGCTCTATCATGTGATCTGTTCCGGGAACTCGAAGCCCCGCAGAACGGATAACGGCATTCGGAACGCCAAGCGATGCAGAGAGTTCTTCCCCGCTTGCCGTTTCGGGAATACTGAAGGCCAGTTCCATTCCCAAAACATCCCGGTAAAACGATATACTCGTTTCGAGCTTCTTTACCGACAGTGCCGAATGGACGATTTTCCTGATTCCCGCCATATCTTTGCTCCCTGATTCCCTTTATTCTTGATCTTCCGGCTCACCGCCGGTTGCTGATTGCGGCATACATCATCACTCGTTACTCGATCCCGATAGTGAATGCACAATGACCTTCGCCACCTCGGAACTCGAACGGGCTGTCTCCACAGCGGCGGCGAGTTCCGACAGCGGGTACTCATGAGTAACCAACTTGCCTAAAACCGTGAGCATCTGCGGTTGTGCAGCCATTTTTACGGCATCCTGAAAATTGATCTGTGCATGAATCCGGGCTCCCTGAATCCTGATTTCCCGCTTGAAAATCAGGTCGGTATCGAGCGGATATTTGCCCGCGGGAATACCGACAACCACTACCGTACCCCCAATCTTTACTGAATGAAGCATCAATTCCGAGCCCGGCTTCGACCCTGAAACCTCGAAAACACGGTCGAACCCCGCTCCATTCGTCCTCCGGAGGGCCTCCTGAAGGACATCACTCTCTTTGGGATCGACAACATCGAAGCCGAGCTCGGCCAGAAGCGCCTTCCGGAAGGGATTGATTTCGGAGACAAGAATATCAGAGGCGCCGTTCATACGGGCAACCTCCGCAATCAAAAGGCCGATCGGCCCGCCGCCGATAACCATGGCGGTCTGCCCTACCTGCAAGCCGCTCATCCGGACATCATGAAGTGCCACCGCCAGAGGTTCGATCAAAGCGGCCTGCTTCATATCCATGCCGTCACTCAGGCGATGGACCCGAAGCCCAGGCGCCTTCACATATTCAGCAAAGCTCCCGTCAAGATGGACGCCAAATATCCGAAGAGAGGGACAGACATTATCTCTGCCGTTGATGCAAAGCTCACAGATGCCGCAGGAGTAAAACGGCTGAACAACCACCCGTTCTCCCTCGGCGAATCCCTTTTCGTTGGTGTTTCCTGTTTTTGCTATAGTGCCGCTGAACTCATGCCCCATAATTAAAGGGGGTTTTGCCGCAGGATGGTGTCCCTGCGACACATGAACATCGGTACCGCATACACCCGAACAGGCAACCCTTATAAGCACCTCGTCATCGTCTATGACCGGTTCAGCAACATCTTTGTATTCTATCTTTCCGAAATCAGTCAGAACTGAGGCTTTCATTCCCGGCTCCTTACTGTATATTGTATACCATAAGTAAGCGAATCTGTAAAGAGATTTGACAAAGAATGATTGAATATTGTATACTATTTTTGCTTTATTCGCAGCATGCTTGGCCTTTCCACAAGGTTTGAACCAGTAATAATCCGATTCGAAGGGAGCAAAAGATGAAAGGGTATATGAACAAAATCGCACGGATCAACCTTACTGCAGAAACAGTCGAATACCAGGAACTACCCGAGGAAACAGCCAAACTCTATATCGGCGGGTCGGGTCTGGGGGCATGGTTTCTTTCCTCTGAAACAGGCCCGGAAACTGATCCCCTCGGTCCGGACAACCTCCTCATTTTCGCGGCCGGACCATTGACCGGCACAACGATATTCAACTCAGACCGGTTTGAGGTGGTCACGAAATCCCCGAAAACCGGCATCTACGGTGAGGCAAGCTGCGGAGGCCGGTGGGGAAGTCGTTTCAAGAAATGCGGCTTCGACGCTCTGATCATAACCGGACGTTCAGCATCGCCGGTGTATCTGAATATTACCGACGACAGCGTAGAAATCAAAGACGCAGGCAGTTTGTGGGGACAAGACACATTCAAAACCCACGAAACGCTCCGCAATCAGGCGGGAAAGAACTCGGAAGTTGCCTGTATC
>JAIPGG010000008.1 GCA_021736255.1 Spirochaetales bacterium
GCGGCGGGGGGACCAGCGAGTTGCCGCCCTTCAATGTTATGTTGAATGAATACTATCACAACAGAGGATGGGACGATCTGGGTGTCCCTCAAAAGGAAAAACTAGAGGAACTGGCTCTGGTATAATCCGGCGGGCTCCCTATCTCTCGAGGGATACTGCGTGTTACTGCATTGAGGAATCGGTCCTCTTATTCGACGTGTCCTTCCTCGGGGAAATAGTAATCTGCAAGATGTTGCTTCACCAGCTTTTCCGCTTTTTCGGGATCATGAGCGTAAATTGCCTCGATGATTGGAATGTGCAAGGCTATTCCCCGGCGGATGTTGTCGACCGAGATATCTTCGATATTCCTTAGGAGCTGAACCTTTACATCCATATTTTTTACCAGGTCGTAGAGATACGGATTGCCCGAGCGGCGGGCAAACTCGCAATGCAGCTGACTGTCCTTTTCAAAGGATGTTGCAAAGTCGGCGGATTCTGCAGCCTGGTTGCATTGATCGGCTATAGATTTCAGCGCACGGTAATCTTCTTCGGTGGCCTTTAGAGCAAGGAGCTGAACCGAGAGGCTGTCGAGCTGATAGCGCACCTGTCCGACATGGATCTTGTCCACCGGCTCAATTTGGGTAACCTGCGCATAGCGCCGGGGTATGATCTGGATAAGCCCCTGTTTTTCCAGTTTCCGGAGTGCTTCCCGTATAGGGGTGCGGCTGACTCCGAAGATGCTCGCGATCTTCTCTTCGGGAACCTTTTCTCCCCCCTTCAGTTCTGCCGTCAGGATCATCCGCTTGATGTGGTTGTACACCTGCTCCGAAAGGCTTGCAAATTCGATTTTTGTATCAATATCAGCATCCATCTGGACTTCCTCGCGTCAATTTTGCGTATAGTATACATGATACCACACAAAATGTATACAAAACACAGCTTTACGAGGCAAGAAGGGGAGGAAGCTAGTTGTAGTGTACGGAAGGAGCTGGAAAATGCCGGAAAGCGGTGCCCAGAGCGGGATAACCGCCTGCACACCGGTGCCGCGGCCGCTTACCGGGACAATCCGGCGGTCCGGGCCTGATAGGCCGGGCCGCCGGTGCCCTCAATCACTTGGCGCCTCAATTATTTATTGAGTATCTCTTCTTCGCTGACCTCCGGAGAAACAAAAACCTTGGTCAAAAGCGGATCGTTTTTTAACTCATCCAGTGCCTTCTCCAGGTTTTCGAGCGGGACCACCTTGGAAAACAGCCGGCCGGGATCGATCCGGCCGCTCGCCATAAACTGAATTGCATCGGGCCAATCCTGACCGACACCGGCAGTGGATCCGACGATCTTGCGCTCGCCGAGAACCACATCGAAGGGTTTTAGCTCCATAGCATCGTCGGGGGCGGTGATTCCGAAGGAGGCCAGGGTTCCGCCGGGGCGCACCATTTTCCAGGCCGTCTCGTAGGTAGCGGAGGTTCCCACCATCTCGACCACCGTATCGGCGCCCCGTCCCTCGGTCATCTCCTTCACATGAGCAACAGGATCGTCGACATCGTGAACGCTGACCACGTGGTCCACACCCATTTCATGGGCCATCTCGAGTTTCTGTTTGTTCCTTGCTATCAGGATCACCTTTGTTGCACCGAGATGCTGTGCCAGCAAGGCATAGGGAATCCCGAGCCCGCTCCCAATAATCGCAACACTCGAGGCCATCTCTATCCCAGCGGCTTTTGCCGAATGGATGACACAGGAGAGGGGTTCAATATATGCTCCTCGCAGCATCGATAGGGAATCGGGAAGTATGTGCACCTGCCCCCATGGCACCTTGACATACTCGGCGTAGCTTCCGTTTGTGTGTATTCCGAGCTGGGTAAACTCCGAACACATGAGCTTTTGTCCGCGCAGACAGTAAAAACAATGCCCGCAGCTCATATTGATGTCCGCCGTTACCCGGTCGCCTTTCTTGATGCCTTCAGCATTGCCGCCGACCTCTTCTACAATCCCGGAAAACTCGTGCCCCGGGATCATGGGGAGAAACTCAGCAGAATATTTTCCGGAATAAATACTGTGGTCGGTTCCGCATATACCGGTATATTTCACCTTTATCAGTACTTCATTGTCGTTTATCTCGGGGACCGGGACCTCTTTTACAACCAGCTTGTTCGGTGCCTCCTGAACAGCCGCTTTCATCATCTTACTCATTAGAATCCTCCTGTTTTCCTCAACCCGTTCTTACTGAAACAGTACATCGTTCCGCCCTTCATAAGGCTCGTCGATGATGAGAGGTTTTAGATAGTTATAGGTTTTGTGGATACCGTCTTTCCTGCTCATGGTCACATCTTCATGTTCGTAGCTCATAACATAATTGTAGCCGATCAAGGACAATTCAGTGAGCACCTTTTTCCAGGGCACCGAACCCCAACCGGGGATCCTGAATCGAAAACCTCTGCCGAGCCGCTGCCAATCCCCCTGGGGGATGCAGCCGGAGCGCCGCTGATTGTGTGTTACCAGTTCTCCATCCTTGGCATGGACATGGTAGATTCTGTCGGCCAGTTCATCAATAAACCGCTCTACATCGATACCCAGATAGACCAGGTTTGCAGGGTCGTAATTGAACCCCCATTCTTTTCGCCCGTCCATGAGCTCGACACTCCGAAGAGCAGTGTCAATATCGTAAACGAGCTCGCTCGGATGCGGTTCGTGGGCAAACTTGATTCCATATTCGCCGAACTTGTCCAGCACTTTGCCCCACCGTTCAACAAATTCCTTTTCCATATCCGACCAGCCCTTCGGGTTGGGCCAGGGAAAAAAGCGGCCGAAATTCTCACATCCCATGAAGCCGTTGACTACCGGAACCTCCAGCGCATTTGCAGCCTGAGCTGTTTTGATCAGACGTTCCATTCCGAAGGTGTACTTTTCCTCTTTTGTGCCGGGACAGATAGCATCGGTATCCTTGCCGTAGGGGCCGAGAATGATCTGCCCCTCCGGGTGATTGCTCAAGGCGGAGATGATCATTCCATGGTCTTCCACCATCTTCTTCAGTTCCTTTGCGTTATTCCCCTTCACGATCTCTTCAACGTCGACATGGGGATTCCCCTTAAAGGCCGGGAGCTCGACTGCTTCATACCCAATGTCCGCAGCCATTTTCAGAACATCAGGAAGCTCCATGTCGAGATATGTTGCTGTAAAAATCCCTAACCGCATACAATCCTCCTAAAATTAATACAATTACTATAATATTTTATCCAACCCGGCCGGGCTGGAATTCACCTTCCGGCTGCTGCCGACGGCTGCCGGCAGATTCCGGCGGCTGCCGGCGGCACACAACCGGCCGTCCCCCTTGAGGCAGAGGCACAGCTTATGTGCGCTTTGCCCGTAGTGTTTCTCCGTTCTTTTTCATCTCCTGATAGAGCTTTACGTAATCCTTATCGTAGGTGGCACAACCGATATTCTTTTGAAAGATGAGAAACTCTACACAGTGGTCACAGGCGGTACACCATTTGATCTCTTTTTCCCGCTGTTCCTGGAGCTTTACCGGAATAGCAGGATCTGCATAAGACTGGCGCCCGAGGGCGACCATGTCGGTAATCCCGTTCTTTATGTTTTCCTCTCCCCAGTAGAGGAAGGTGTTTTCCTCTTTTTTTCTGGCCTGCAGATTGTTGTGCCCGTTGTTCAGGACCGAATACCCCGATCCTATAACAACCGTATCTTTTTTCAACAAATCCCTCACCTGTTTTTGAAAGGTAAAGTGAAGGTAGATATAATCGGGAACCTTTTTGTCCGGCTGGGTAAGCGCGAGCGTCAGCGAAGGGCTTCCGGCAGACACGATAATAAACGAAGCCCCCCTTTCTTCCATCCCCTTCACCAGATCGAGAGATTCGGTCAAATCAATAACCGGTGAGTTCGGTCCGGCAGTCCCCTGGCCGCCGGGAAATCCTTCCCACATCGAAACCTTGGAACCGATGATAAAATTGGGGTCGTTGATCTCCTTCTGAATGCGTTCATATATTTCAAAGGTGAAGCGTTTCCGGTGCTCCCAAGGCCCTCCGTATTTCCAGTCTCTGTCGTTGTAGGGCCGGAGAATCTGTGAATCAAGATAGCCGTGGCAGTTCTTGAAATCCACTCCGTCGGCGCCGCAGTTATGGGCAATCTTTGCCGACAGTACGAACTGATCGATTATTCTGTCGATGTCCTCTTCTTCCAGCACCTCGCCGCCAAAACCGGGAAGCGGTTTTACACAGACCCGCTTCGAGAACTCCGGATTGGAAAGCTCTCCGGAATGGGTAAGCTGCCAAACCAAAAGCGGTTTTGGATTCACCTTCCGCATCGCCTTCACAAAATCGGTAAGGGGCTTCTCATTTTTTGGAAGCACACTAAGCTGCATTTTACGGGAAACGTTTTCATCCGTTACGGTGATAGCTTCCAAGTCAATAAGTCCGGAATTTCCGGCAAAATAGTTTTCATAGCGTTTGTAGGTTTTAGCGGTCGGATTCCCCTCTGGATCGGCATCATTTCCTTCCATGGCGTTTATTGCAAAGCGGTTTTCGACCTCGTGCCCCCCGATTTTTATCGGTTCCAATAGATTCGAGTATTCACTGCTCATTCGCTTCTCCCTTCTCTTCCTTCCATAAAATATTGAGTTGTTTCCCCAGTTCAGCGGACTGCTTTCGGTGCAGCTCAAACAGCTCTTTCAGCTTTCTGTATTTTTTTACATCCTGCGGGCGAGGATTGTCCCGGCTCTCTTCTCGATGGACAGCTTGTATACGGGAGAAATCCTCCCACAGCCCGGTGCCCACAGCCCCTATGGCTGCCGCTCCCAGGGAACCGGCGTCCTGGCCGATATTGGTTTTTATCACCGCCATTTCATAAATGTCTGCGAAAATCTGCCGCCAGAGAGGACTCTTGCTGCCGCCTCCGACCAAGAGCATAGTATCTTCGAGTTCAGTTTTTTCCCGGAGCACCGAGAAGACCGCTCCCAGATTCATTGCGATCCCCTCCATCGCGGCCCGGATCATGTCGGCTCGGCTGTGACGCAGGTCGATTCCCCCATACCCACCGCGGATCGCGGGATTTTCTTCCTGACTCGAGCCTCCGGCAAGGCTCGGATTGAAGACCAGGCCGTTTGCTCCAAGAGGCGAGTGCTGTGCTTCCCGGGTCATAAATTCATAGACATCGCCCTTTTCTTCGCCCGTGCGCCCGGTAAGATCCTTACAGAGAACATCCTTTACCCAGGCAAAACTCGAACCGGCGGAGAAAATCGATACCGCCGAGGTGAAAAGCCCCGGGACCACGTGGGTAAACACGAAGGGCTTTGCCTCCGGATCGAGTACCGGCTCTTCCGAGCTTACCGCTATCCATGAAGAAGAGCCGAGAGAGGTATAGACTTTTCCCCTGGAAATGTTGCCGGCCCCGAGGGCCATGCAGGAATTGTCCACCCCGCCGCAAACTACCGGGATCCCTCCGGCCAGGCCGAGTTCTTCCGCCGCCGATTCGGAGAGCCCGCCGAGAATATCTGTAGAAGGCCGAGGTTCTGGAAACAGAGAGGGACTGAGCCCGCTTGCTTCGATCAATTTACTGCTGTAACTCCAGCCCTTCAGGTCATACACACCGGACCCGCTTGCGTAGGAATAGTCTGTTGCAATTTCACCGGTTAGAAGAAAATTGATATAATCCTTTGTCCCCAGTATCTTCTGTGTGCCTCCGAACATCTCCGGCTCATTATCCCGGTACCACATCACCTTAAAGGCCGTATAACACTCGGGGGGAAATCCGTTGCCGGTAGTCATGTACCATTCGTCAGGATCGATTTCCGTGAAGAATTTCGCAGTCTGTTCGGCGGCCCGGCTGTCCGACCAGATCGGGGTCTTCTCCCGGAGAAGGTTTCCCTTTCCGTCCAGGGGGACGCAGCCAAGGCTGTGCCCAGAGATGGCAATTCCCGCGATCTCGGAACTCGCAAAACCGGCCTGTTCTTTCAGCTGCTGTGTGCTGCTGACAACCGCCGTCCACCAGTCTTCCGGGCGCTGCTCATGCAGTCCGGTTCCCGGATAGAATGTTTGGTAGGGAATAAAAGAGGACGCGAGGTTCTCTCCTTCCGCGCTGAAGAGCGAGGCCTTGTTGCCGCCGGTCCCCAGATCATAGGCGATAATCTTATTCGGGATTCGTTCTTTCATCTGTATTGCCTCAAACCTCCACAACCCCGCCGGGAAGCTGCTGTACCTCCCGCAGAATATCCAGCGATGCCTGCGCATTGATCCCGAACCTCGAAACCCCCAGCCGGTAGAATTGTGTGAGCATCGAAAGCCCGCGGATACCCCCGGCCGCCTTTATTCCGATACGCCCGTCGACAATTCCACAGATCAGCTTGACCCGTTCAAGGGTCGTACCCGCGGGAGTCCACCCGGTTCCTGTCTTCACAAAGGCCGCCCCGGCCCTGATGCATAACTCGCAGGCCCGTTCGATCTCTTTGTCGGTGAGATACGAGATCTCCAGAATAACCTTTACCGGCACATTCCCTGCAGCTGAAACAACACGAGAGATGTCGTTCAATACATAGTCATCTTCTTCTGATTTGAGCTTCCCGACATTCATCATCATGTCTACTTCATCAGCTCCGTCTCTGATGAGCATTTCCGCTTCCAGGACCTTCACCTCGGTGGTATTTCCCCCGGACGGAAACCCGGCAGGCCCGCCCACCATCACTTCACTTCCCTGCAGTCTGTCTCGTACATACGATACCCAGGAAGGAAGAGCGTGAACGGCGACAAAGCCCTGCTCCTTTGCGATCTCGGTAAGCTCATCGATTTCCTTTTTTCCATGGGAGGTCTGCACCGCACTGATATCAATCAGCCGGGCAATGTCTTGCGCTGATAATTTCAAAAGTTCAACTCCTTCGGCGGCCGCTCTTTAGTATGAACACTATATTCGTACCGCTCGGCAATGATTTGCAGATCGGCGAACTCTATCGGTTCACCGCCCCGATAACTTATCCGGCGAACAACGAGGATCGGCGTTCCCTCTTCGACTTTCAGCAAGCCGGCGGTATTTCTGTCGGAATTGGCTGCGCTGATATAATCAGTGGCGGAATCAATAAAGATGTTGTATTCGCTCTCGAGCAGCTGATACAGCGACTGCATTGTGGGAGCCTTTTCTTCAATGTCCGGGACCATTTCCCAAAACAGATAATTGGTCATGACCGCAATGGGAACCTCGTTGGCAAGAGTAAGCCGGGATATTTTTACGACCATCTCTGATTCCGATACAGATAACATTTCCGATATTTTACCAGGCGGCTTAACCGTTTCGACCGACAAAACCCGCTGAGAAACGGTAAAACCCTGCCCCCGGAGGGTTTCAGAAAAAGAGGTCACATACTGCAGCTTCTGAGTGGTTTTAAAATCAAGGACTTCCGTCCCCCGCCCTTGCTTGATATGGACAAACCCCTCTCCGGCAAGCAGCTCCACCGCTTTCCGCACGGTAGTCCTGCTGACATTGTACTTCTTCTCCAGTTCAGGTTCCGGGGGAAGACGGTCGCCGGTCTGGTATTGATCTGCTTCGATCTGCTTCTTCAGGGCGTTATAAACAATCAGGTAGCGCGGAATTTTTGCCGTCAAATAATTTCACCTCTTCCTGTAATTGCCAAGAGCCCAGCCAGAAGAACGGGCAAACTCCGGCAAAACCGCTCAAACATAATGACATCATTATGTTTAAAGTTATTCAAGGTTAGCACGGCTTCGAAATTGCGTCAAATAAAAAATACCGTGCGCAACGGACAAAACCCTTATGTACCGGAACCCCAGCGTTTTCAAAGGGTTCCGGCAAACAGCTTGACACCTTTATGTATACGGTATACAATAAACAAGTAATCACCACAAGGGGCAGATCATGGACGAGCAGGATAGAGAGACTCTCACCGCGAAAGCACAGGACATCCGAATTACCACAATCAGATCGATCGGCGCCTCCGGCGGAGGGCACATCGGCGGCTCGATGTCTATTGTAGAGGTTCTGACGATCCTCTATTACCGGTACATGCAGGTAGACTCACAGAACCCAGGCAAAAGCGACCGGGACCGCCTGGTCGTTTCCAAAGGCCATGCAGGGCCGACCCTCTATTCAATTCTGGCCGACCTCGGCTTTTTTTCGGAAGACTGGCTTCAAACGTTGAATCAAGGCGGCACGAACCTGCCGAGCCATTGCGACAAAAACAGAACGCCGGGCATCGACATGAGCACCGGATCGCTGGGGCAGGGACTCTCAGCCGCCGTCGGCATGGCCCTGGGCCTGCGTCTGGACCAACTGAGCAGTCGAGTATTCGCTCTCATTGGCGACGGGGAATCTCACGAGGGGCAGATATGGGAGGCCGCCATGTCGGCGTCCCACTTCAAACTCAGCAACTTGATTGCCTTCACTGATTACAACAAGCTGGCCCTTGACGGCTGTGTGGATGAGGTCATGTCCCTGAATGACATCACCTCCAAGTGGGTCTCTTTCGGCTGGCATACCCAGCGAGTGGACGGCCACAGCTTCGATCAGCTCGAAAGAGCTATCGACAAAGCTCTTGCAGAACCCTGCCGCCCCTCGATGATCGTTCTGGACACGATCAAGGGAAAAGGCTGCTCCTTTGCCGAAGGGAAAGTCGAAAGCCATAAAATGTCCTTTACCAGCAAAGAGGCCGAGAAGGCGGTTTCCCAGCTGACCGGCAAGGAGGGAGAATGATGAACGTATCAGTACAGGACGAGATGAGAAAGGTCTATACCAACACCCTGCTCTCCCTGGCGGAAGAGGATGAGAACATCGTTGTTCTGGATGCCGACCTTATGGTAGCCAACGGGACAAAGGCATTTTATCAACGGTTTCCCCAGCGCGCTTTTGATGTCGGCGCTGCGGAAGCGAATATGGTTGGAATTGCTTCCGGACTTTCAGCAACCGGGAAAATTCCCTTTGCCGGCACCTTTGCCTGCTTTGCGAGCCGGCGTGTTTTCGATCAATTCTATCTCTCGGCCAACTATGCACAGCTGAACGTGAAACTGATCGGAACCGATCCCGGAGTCACCGCCACATCCAACGGAGGTACTCACATGGCTTTTGAAGACCTTGCTCTGATGAGGACCATCCCCGAAATCACGATCGTGGAACCGGCGGACAATGTCTCTCTCAGGTCGCTGCTGCCGCAGGTTGCCCGGGAAAAGGGCTGCGCGTATATCCGGATCGACAGGAAGTCCTCTCCCGTCATATATGATGAATCCGAAGGCTTTCAACTAGGCAAGGCAAAGGTCCTCAGAGACGGAACAGACTGTACCATTATTGCAGCAGGTATTGTCCTGGTCCCGGAGGCCGTGAAAGCGGCCGAAATCCTGAAAAGCAGGGGGATTTCCGCTGCGGTCCTGGATATGCACACGATCAGCCCACTCGACGAGGGTGCCGTCCTGGAATATGCCGAAAAAACCGGCTTTGTTCTGACCTGTGAAAATCATCAGGTCAACGGGGGCCTCGGTTCCGCGGTTGCAGAAGTGCTCGGCGAAAAGCGACCCACTCCAATGAAACGGATCGGGGCATCAGGCCTTTTCGGGCAGGTCGGAAGCCTTGAATACCTAAAAGAGGCTTACGGCATGACCGCTGAAAAGATAGCCTCGGCCTGCCTCGAGGGACTTGAACGAAAAGCCTAGCAGCCGGAAATTCAGCCTTCCAACAGAAACTTCCGAAAATCCTCCACCCGCTCGAAGAAAGCGATAGTCCGCTCCTTCATGATCTTCCGGATCTCGGGAATGTTGTGCGCCCAGCCCGCAGCGGCGGCATCGGCGCCGGCGGCATCGGCCATATCCACCCCCGCCCGCAGATCGTCAAGCACAAGAACTTGCTCGGAAGGAATGGAGTAGTGCCGGGAAATCTCCTCGATCGGCCAGGGATGAGGCTTGCGTCGGGTCTCGTCGAAACTCCATCCAAAAATCGCATCCGGAAAAAAATCACCTGAGGCCCGGTAGTCCCGTTCGATTACCGCCTTCTCCGAATGAGAAGCAACGGCTACCACACCTCCTGTTCTCCGAAAGTCGGCAAGCATCTCAAGGAAGCCGGGATAAAAATCCGGAATCTTCCCGGCCACATATTCCTGCCAGATTCGATGCTCTTCGCGGATCTCTGCTTCGGAAAATCCGAGTTCTTCAGAATAAAACTCGAGTATTCCCGGATCGAAGTTCTTGAGGAAAAAGGTATCAAGATCCACCGGCTCCATACCGGGACGGAAGTGGTGTATCACCTCGATATGCGCCGGATGATGGATCTCTGCGGTACTCTGTACCGCCGTATCGTCATGGTCGACGATGAGGCATTTGTAACGGGGTATCACCGATCAGTCGGAGAGTCGCCGAAAAGCCAGAACCCCGTTATGCCCTCCGAAACCAAGGGAGTTGGACAGGGCCACGTTCACCTTCGCCTTGATCCCCTGGTTCGGTACATAGTCGAGATCACATTCGGGATCAGCCTCGTCCAGATTGATGGTCGCAGGAATGTACTGGTCTTTTATCGAAAGAGCGCAGACAATACCTTCTACTGCCCCTGCGGCGCCGATCAGGTGTCCGGTCATCGATTTGGTGGACGATATCTTCAGTTTATAGGCATGATCGCCCATGGCGGCTTTGATGGCCTTGGTTTCCAGCGGATCGTTCATCGGAGTAGAGGTTCCGTGGGCGTTGAAATAGTCTACCTCCTCCGGCTTGAGGTTTGCATCCGCCATAGCAGCCTGGATAGCCTGTTTGGAACCACGGCCCTCGGGATGCGGCGCTGTCAGGTGGTTTGCATCACAGGTGTTTCCGTACCCGATCACCTCTGCGTATATGGGCGCCCCGCGCTTCATGGCGTGTTCATACTCTTCGAGCACCATAATACCGGCCCCCTCACTCATAACAAAACCATCTCTGTCTTTGTCGAAAGGTCTGCTTGCCTTTTCCGGAGTATCATTGTATTGAGTACTCAAGGCCTGGATAACGCAAAAACCGGCTACGCCCATCTTGACGATGGCAGCTTCGGTCCCGCCGGTAATCATGACATCGGTCACCCCTTCCCGGACCAGCCGGAGAGAGTTTCCGATTGCATCTGTCCCGGAGGCACAGGCAGTAGCAACTGTAAAACAAGGGCCCTGGGCATTATACTGGATAGCGATGTTGCCCGCTGCTTCGTTGGGTATCAGCTTCGGAATAGTCATCGGGGGTATTCGGTTCGGTCCCTTTTCAAAGAGTTTCCAGTAAGATTCTTCGAGAGTATTGAATCCGCCGATCCCGTTTCCGAGCACCACACCGATCCGGAGGGGATCGATAGAATCCTTTTCGAGTCCGGCATCCTCCATTGCCTCGATCGCCGAGGTCAAAGCATAAAGAGTGAAAAGGTCCATCTTTCTGGCTACTTTCTTTTCGAGCCTCATGGTGGGATCAAAATCGCGAACCTCACCGGCGATCTTTGAAGGATATTCACTGGTATCAAAGCGGGTGATCGGACCGATTCCGGATTTTCCCGCCTGTACATTCGACCAAAAAGAAGCTATATCGTTTCCAACCGGGTTTACCGTACCGATCCCGGTAACTACAACTCGTCGTGCCATGCAATTCTCCTTATATCATATTCGGGGCTATGTGGTTGATTCTCTTTACATCCCCATTCCACCGTCGATTTTAATGACCTGGCCGGTTAGGTATGAGGACAGATCGGAAGCCAGAAACAGAATCACCTTCGCGACTTCTTCCGGTTGCCCGAGCCGCCCCAGAGGAATCTGCGACATAAGCTTCTCCCTCTGTTCATCGTTCAGTTTATCGGTCATCGGGGTCTGAATAAAACCGGGTGCCACTGCATTCACCCGGACACCGCGGGAGGCTACTTCTCTAGCCAGGCTTTTGGTAAAGCCGATCAGCCCCGCCTTGGAGGCGGAATAGTTGGTCTGCCCGGCATTGCCGATAACCCCGACAATGGATGCGACATTGATAATAGATCCGGTTTTTTTTCTTATCATTGCGTGGGAAACCAGTTTGGAAATATAAAAAGCACTTGTAAGATTGATGTTCAAAACATCCTGCCAGTCTTTTGAAGACATCCGGAAGACCAGACCGTCCCGGGTTATACCGGCGTTATTGACCAAAACATCGATACCGCCGGATTCGTCGAGAATCTCTTTGGTCACACCGCTGATCTCTTCTTCATCTGCGACAT
The DNA here is from genome assembly GCA_021736255.1 of Spirochaetales bacterium. Lineage (GTDB taxonomy): Bacteria > Spirochaetota > Spirochaetia > JAIPGG01 > JAIPGG01 > JAIPGG01. The sequence continues at coordinate 12,160 of JAIPGG010000008.1, forward strand.
TGGCCTTTTTAAAAATCACCGATCCTCCATGAGGCTCGGCCGCCTTGCGGTAGTCATCGATATGTTCACTCTCGTTGAGATCGACAAAGTAGATCGAGGCGCCCTCGCTGAGGAACTTCATGATAATCTCTTTTCCGATCCCCCGGGCTCCCCCGGTGACAAAGGCTGTTTTCCCTTCTAAAAGCATTACTTTCTCCTTAGCTGTATATACTCGAAAAGCTCAAACCAGCGCCGAATCGATCGCTTCGATGGTTCCGGCCGGTGAGCATTTGATCTCTTTTCCGGCGGCCTTCCAGAGTCCGGAAAGCACCTTCCCCGGGCCGGTTTCCAAACATCGTTCGAACCCGTCGTCCACAATAGCCTGTTCTTCATCAGTCCAGCGCACACCGGAAACGATCTGCTCCACCGCAAGCTGCCTGGCCTGCTCGCCCGAGTCTACCCGGCCGCCGGTAACATTGGAATAGAGCAGAATCTTCGGGTTGTTAAAGGTGTAATCCTTTACTACCTCGGCAAAGCGCCTCTGCACCTCCGACAGGAGAGGTGAATGGAAGGGAGCGGAAACCTTGAGACGGATAAACCGTTTGGCCCCCGCTTCCTTGCACACCGGCTCCGCCGCAGCAAGCCCGGCAGCTGTTCCCGAAAGGACCATTTGGCTGGGGCTGTTATAATTTGCCGGATACACTCCCTCGATTCCTGCATCCTCGACCGCTTTGATAACCCGGTCGGCACTCAAACCGATAACAGCCGCCATGCCGGGAGCGTTCTCGCCGGCCCCCAGCTCCGCAGCGGCCTGATCCATCAATTCACCACGGCTTTTGACCAGCGGGAACACATCCTCAGGGGCCAGAACCCCCGCCTGAACCAGTGCTGCATACTCACCCAGGCTGAAACCGGCACAGCCGGCGGCCTCGACTCCCCGGTCGGCAAGAACAGCCGCCGACGATAAATTGACGAGGGTAACGGCAATCTGGGTATTGTTTGTCTGCTTTAATTCATCTTCGGTGCCCTCGAACAAGAGCCTTCGAGCATCGATATCCGTTGTTTTCGAGGCCAAATCGAAGAGTTCTTTGACTCGGGTCGAAGAATCATAAAGATCTTTCCCCATTCCCGGGTATTGAGCTCCCTGTCCGGGAAACAGCAAACAGGTTTTCATGCCTACCCCCTGTGAAGATAATTTATGTAAACCTACCACACCGGAAAAGCAGGTGTCAAGGTACCGACTAATCAGTCGGTACCCCGCATTAAAACCCCAGAGAAAAGGGCTTTTCCTTTCTCTGCAGGCAGATAGGCCTTGCAATCAGGGCGAACTCATTCTATAGTGCAGAGAGCGTTCTATTAAGTCTGGTACCAATCGTAGTACTGAACAATCAAGACAATCAACAAGGAGCGGTAAAGGTGATTAGTGATGGAATAACTCTAACCGTTATCGGGATGGGAGTTGTCTTCCTGTTTCTGATAATTCTTGTTCTAGTGCTCGTGTTATCGTCAAAAATAATCTCGAGAATCGAAGGGAAAGGGCCCTCTTCCGGTCCTGCAGCCCCGAAGAAACAGACCGCCGACAACTCTGAAGTTGCGGCGGCAATCGCCGCAGTACAGGCGAAAATACACTCTTAAAAACTCAGGAAAGGATCAGTGCGATGAAGAAACGCGTTCATTTTATGTGTACAGCGTTCCGTGACGGATTTCAGTCCGTGTTCGGCGCGCGGGTATTTACCAAAGATTTTCTCCCTGCTGTGGAAGCAGCTGTCGATGCCGGTATCGATCATTTCGAAGCCGGCGGCGGGGCTCGCTTTCAATCTCTGTATTTCTATGCCAATGAAGATGCCTTCGATATGATGGAATCTTTCCGGGGAGCGGCGGGAAAGGATGCAAACCTCCAGACCCTTGCCCGGGGAATCAATGTCGTAGGACTGGATTCCCAGCCCCGTGACATTATCAACCTCCATGCAAAGCTTTTCAAAAAACACGGCATCTCGAGCATACGAAATTTCGATGCCCTCAACGATGTGAACAACCTAATTTATTCAGGTCAATGCATCCATGATGCGGGACTCAACCACGAGGTAGTCGTCACCATGATGGCCCTTCCCCCGGGAACCCCCGACGCGGACCGGGCACACACGCCCGAGTTCTACGTGAACACCCTCAAGGAAATACTGGACGCCGGTATTCCGTACAACTCGGTCTGTTTCAAAGACGCATCGGGAACCTCGACACCGGCAACGGTCTATGAAACCATCAAGAAAGCCCGTGCCCTGCTCGGTGAAGATACCCACCTCGTTTTTCACACCCACGAAACGGCCGGAACCAGCGTTACCGCTTACAAGGCCGCCCTGGAAGCAGGAGCCAACCAGATAGACCTCTCTCTGGCTCCGGTATCCGGCGGAACCAGCCAGCCGGATGTCGTTACCATGTGGCATGCCCTCCGCGGGACCGAATACGACTTGGGAGTGGACGTCAAAAAGGTCCAGAAAGCCGAAGAGATTTTCAAAAAGCAGATGGCCGATTATTTCATGCCGCCGGAGGCCAAGTCGGTGGAACCGCTTATTCCCTTCTCTCCCATGCCCGGCGGAGCCCTTACGGCAAACACGCAGATGATGCGGGACAACGGCATCCTCGACCGCTATGCGGATGTAGCCAATGCCATGGGCGAGGTCGTCGAACGGGGAGGCTTCGGCACCTCCGTTACGCCGGTTTCTCAATTCTACTTTCAGCAGGCCTTCAACAACGTGATGATCGGCCCCTGGAAGAAAATAGCCGAAGGCTACGGGAAAATGGTACTCGGCTATTTCGGAAAAACACCGATCGATCCCGACCCCGAGATCGTCAAACTTGCCCAGGAACAACTCGGCATGGAACCGACCACCGAGCTTCCCATCGACATCAACGACAAGGACCCCAAGAAGGGAAGCGAATACGCCAATTCAATGCTCAAAGAGGCGAACCTGCCGATCAACGAAGAGAACACCTTTATCGCCGCAACCTGTAAGGAAAAGGGCATAACCTTCCTCAAGGGCGAGGCGAAGGTCGGTGTCCGGAAAAAGAGCGAAGAGGACAAAAAAGCTGAAGAAAAGCCGGCCGCTGCATCCAAACCAGCAGCCTCGAAACCGGCTCCTTCCGGTTATACCGTTACCATCAACGGACAGCCGTATTCGGTTGAACTCAAGGGCGATCAGGCGGTGGTCAACGGAAAGGCATACAATATTTCGGTACAGGAAGGTATCAGCCGGACCCAACAGGCCGCTCCCGCAGCACAACAGGCCCCGGCACAATCACAGCAGCAGGCCGCTCCTGCAGGCCCGCAGCAACAGCAGGCTTCCCAGCCCGCTCCTGCAGCAGCAGGCGGCGGAGAAACCATCGAGGTTGAAGCCCCGATGCCCGGTATACTTCTGCGGTTTACTGCTAAAGAAGGCGATACAGTATCCGAAGGGGACGAAATCCTGGTACTCGAATCGATGAAGATGGAAACTCCCATCACCGCCCCGGACTCCGGTGTTCTCAAGGAACTCAAATCGGGTCAGGGAAACCAGGTTACCGCCGGAGAAATCCTGGCGGTCATCGAAACCAATGCAGGCGGTGCTGCAGCGCAGCCCCAGCAGCAACCCGCACAGCAGCAGGCGCCGGCGCAACCCCAGCAGCAGCAGGCCGCTCCGCAACCTCAGCAACAGCAGCAGGCACCTCAACAGCCCGCTCCTCAGCCACAACCCCAGCAGCAAGCTGCTCCCGCATCCGGCGGGGGGGAAGAAACACCACTCGAGGCTCCTATGCCCGGCCTTGTGCTCAGAATCCCGGTCAAGGTCGGCGACCAGGTAAACGAAAACGACGAGGTTATCGTCCTCGAATCGATGAAAATGGAGACTCCGATCAGCGCACCGGTAGGCGGCTCTATCAGTGCAATCGAGGTCGGACAGGGCGACCAGGTACAAGCCGGACAAATCCTGATTCGGATTCAGGGTTAGGAAGAGGATCATATGAATATTCTTCAATCATTGTCCGACATATGGGGTTCCACAGGAATCGTTAATTTCGAGTGGGGTCAGATCGTCATGATCTTTGTCGGTCTGATTCTGATCTACCTGGGGATCAAGAAAAACTTCGAGCCTTTGCTGCTCGTAACCATCGGATTCGGCGGGATCCTGGCAAATATTCCCACCGCCGGTATTGCGGAACTGTCGACGCTGGTTCTCAATCCGGGGACCCAGGAAGTTGTTCACCAGTTCGGCGGATTTATCGGCCAGATCTACGGCTTTGGTATCGAAGGCGGGCTCTTTCCCCTGTTAATCTTCATGGGAGTAGGCGCCATGACCGATTTCGGCCCACTGATCGCCAACCCCAAGACCGCTATTCTCGGAGCTGCAGCACAATTCGGCATCTTCACCACACTTATCGGGGCCCTTGCTCTCACCAAGTACCTCGGTTTCGATTTCAGCCTTCCCGACGCAGCAGCAATCGGTATTATCGGCGGGGCCGACGGGCCCACATCGATCTTTCTGGCATCCAAGCTCTCTCCGCGGCTTTTGGGCGCCATCGCCGTAGCGGCCTATTCCTATATGGCTCTCGTTCCGGTCATCCAGCCGCCCATCATGAAACTCTTTACCAACGACAAGGAACGGGTCATCAAGATGGAGCAGCTTCGGCCGGTCTCCAAGCTCGAACGGATTATCTTTCCTTTGTCTGTTTTGGCCATCTGTATCCTTCTGCTCCCGAGTGCCACACCGCTTATCGGTGCGCTTATGTTCGGGAACCTGCTCAAGGAATCAGGGGTTACCGACCGTCTTGCCAAGGCCGCCCAGAATGAAATGATCAACATAGTGACCATTATGCTCGGTCTTGCGGTAGGCTCCAAGCTTTCGGCCGAACGTTTTCTCCAGGTAGAAACCTTGGGCATTTTGGTTCTGGGGCTTCTTGCTTTTGCCGTGGGCACCATGATGGGACTTCTCATCGCCAAGCTGATGAACAGGCTTTCCAAGAAACCGATCAACCCGCTCATCGGGGCGGCAGGTGTTTCCGCTGTTCCAATGGCAGCCCGGGTTACCAATAAGGTTGGAAAGGATTACAACCCGAATAATTATTTGCTCATGCATGCCATGGGTCCGAACGTTGCAGGAGTCATTGGTTCTGCTGTGGCAGCAGGTATCCTGCTCTCCACACTCGGCTGATATTCAAAGGCGGGGGTTAGCTCTCGACTGCTGTTCTCCTGATAAATTGAACGCAGCGGTAGCCGTTTGCCCATGAGGCCGCATTACATTTTACCAGAGGCCGCTCCGCCGTTTCGGCGAGAGCGGCCTTTTTTTCTCGTCATCAGCCGGCAGCGGGGTCGCCGATTTGCACAAGAAAGCCGGTTACAAGGCCTCCAGCTGCCCCTCGGAGTTGAAGTCTGAAACACGAACAGCCGTCAATTCTTCTTCGGAAATGCCGAAACGCTCTTCAGTGAGTTCTTCGAGCCGCTCTACCAGACTCAGAGCATCGAGATGATACTCCTTCATCAGATACTCCCTGCTTGCCCCGTGAGCATAGGTATCGAACAGGCCAAGTTTGACCAGCCGTTTCCCGATTCCGTGTTCCGCCATGAGCTCCGCTACGGAGGTGCCCAATCCTCCCATCACATTATGGTTTTCCAATGTTACGACCCCGTATTTTGCGCGGGCACAACTCTCTACCACCTGTGGATCGGAGAATGGTTTGATCGTTGTTGCATGGAGGTGTTCGACAGAAAGGCCCCTCGATTCTAAGGCGGCTGCAGCACGCATAGCCTCTTCCGTACATATTCCCGAAGTGATCACCGTCACATCCGTCCCCTCCCGGATTCGGCGAACCTTATTCAGCTCCATCGGCTGATCGGATGGAAAAAGGCGGGGAATCTCTTTCCGTATCATCCGTACGTACACCGGACCATCGATCCCGTGGGCCGTATCCAGGACCGACTCTACATCGGTTGCATCTCCGGTTTCCAGAATAGTCATATTCGGAAGCCCCCGCAGTACGGCAATGTCATCGATTGCCTGATGACTCACCCCTCCGGGAGTTGTTATACCGGGAAGAAAACCGAACATCCGGACCCGGAGATTGGGATAGGCAATCGACATCTCGATCTGATCGAGCGCTCTTCTGTACAAAAAAACGGCAAAGGTGTGAATAAAAGGACTGTAGCCCTCCCGCGCCATACCGCCTGCCCAGCTCATCATATTCTGCTCAGCCATCCCGAGCGAAAAAAACCGCCCGGGATAGGCATCCCGAAAGGCTCGAATCTCAGTGGACCCGGTCAAATCTCCGGAGAAGACAACAACTTCCGGTTTATCCTTCGCCCAGCGAACAAGATTGCGCTCATGCACCTGTCTGAGTAAATCCATCATTCCATCCCTTCCAGAAATCCGGCAAATTCCTGCCGTTCGGTCTCGTCTTTGAAACGCACAAAGTGCAAGTGCGGCTTTCGTTTTTGGAGCAGGGGTACGCCGCGGGCGGTGTCGGTATAGCATAAGATAAACAGAGGACGGTTTTCATGGTGAGTTCGAGAAGCATCTTCAAGGGCCTGCAGGTTGTGCCCGTCTACCGAGACAACCTTCGCTCCGAAACCCTCCAACCGGGAGGCGAGCGGTTCGATCCTCATAACCTCTTCGATAGCTCCGTCAACCTGCTGTCCATTAACGTCCACAAACACAGCCACATTATCCAGTTCAAAGTTTACCAGCGCCTGCACCGCTTCATAGGTCTGCCCTTCTTCGAACTCCCCGTCCGACATGAAAACCCATACCTTTCCGCTTTCCTCTTTCAACCGCCGGGCCATAGCAATACCCCCGGCCTGACTCAAAGCCTGCCCGAAAGAACCCGTGGTAAGTTCCATTCCGGGTGAATGCTCTCCCCCGATCATCTCTACAGAACTGCCGTCGGTATTGAACTGCTCAAGTCCTTCAGGTGCCATCCGGCCGGTCTCCACTAGAGCAGCGTAAACGGCTACCGCGTAATGGGCCGCAGAAAGAAGCAGCCGGTCAAGTTCAGGTTGGCGGGGCCCGTTATAATCAGCACCAAGGGGATGAAAGCCCGGACGCGGTACCCCGGGAAAGGGTCCGGGAACAGGATCACCGGTGCTCGGCCCTATATTCAGTATCCTCGAATAGAGAGCTGCAAGGATTTCGGCCGACGAGAGCGCCTGGCTGAGATAACAGCCGTTGCGCTTTATAGTAAGCTCCAACGCTCTCCGGCGGATTCCGTTCGCAACACTTTTGGCCTTCCGGATCCATGGGGTCTCGGTTTGGTTCGGCATAGGCGGTTCCTCCGGTTCAAATATCCTTTTGTTTAGCAAAAAGGTCAAGTTTAAGGTTGGGTGGAGGGAGACCATGGAAGGAACTACTTCACTGGGCAATCAAAAGGCCGCCCCTTCTCTTGGAAGAGGCGGCCGTATTCAGACAACTACTGCTGCATCAAGGTCAGCCGGCTATTGACCGGGTCTCAGCCGGCGGCTTCCTCAAGCTGCTCCGGCGTGATAACGGAGCCGTATTCTTTCTTCAGTGCTGTAAGTTCTTTTTTCTGCTTATCGTAGACCTCGAAAAGCTTTGCAGGAAGGTTCTTCTCTTTACTGTAGGCTTCTTTCTGCATATCTATCCGGCCGATGATGTTGTCAACGTAGAAGGAGAACTGCATATCATAGAGTTCCTTCGGGTATTCCTTGTTGATTTCGTTTTTGAACAGGGTTTTCAGATCCTCGTACTTGGGAATAAACCCGATTGGGGTTTCGATCGCTTCAATATCATTGTTGCTTCTTCGTTCGAGCCATGCGAGCCATACCCGTACGTCTTTCTTTTCACCGAGAAGCCCACTCCCGCTTCCTCCGCGGGATTCATGGGTCAGAAAGTAATTCAAACCGGCGAGAATAGGTCGATCCTGCTCTTTGAACTTGGAGGAATTGAAAAAGACGAACTGAGATTCCATGTAGTCGGCAAGCGAACCCGGGATAAAGGGTTCATTAGCCCAGGGCTGACGCCTCACGCCTTTTGCACCCACCTCGGTGGCTGTTGCTTTCGAAACGATAGAAGCACCGAGAACTACACCCTCATCGGCATTCCTGGCAACCCATACCGGCGGCATAGTATCGCTGTCACGGCCGCTGTAAGTCAGAACCTTGACCGGAACACCGGCTGAGTCTTCAGCATCCTTCTCATTGTAATTCTCAATGCTCGTGTTATTCAGGGTGCACCGGGAATTGGGATGTGAAATGGGGATCTCTTTTCCATTGGCATCCTTCTTGCCTTCGTACCATTCCCCCTGGAAATTGCGTCCCTTCTTGGGATGTTCTTCTCCGTTTCCTTCCCAATGGGGAACCTTCTTGTCGTCGATCAAGACATTGGACCAGATCACCTCGGATCCTTCTTCGCGGAGCACCTTCATGAGGTACGGATCACCCTCGCGGTTTACATCCTTGACAATACCGAAGATACCCTTTTCCGGGTTTACCGCACGGAGTGTGCCGTCCTTTGCTATCCACAGCTGAGCCAAGTCGTCACCGATGAAGTCGGTACCTACCATGGCGGTTGTAGTTTTTCCGCATCCTGAGGGAGCCGCCCCTGCAAAATAGGTAACCCGGCCGCCCGGACCTTGCTGACCGGTAATGAACATGTGCTCGGAGAGCATGTATTCCTTCTGATGGTAGGTGGCCATATCAACCGCAAAACGGTGATTTCCCTTTTTAAGCAGAAGGGTGTTACCGGCATAGGTACAGAGCATACTGTAGGTAGTCTGCCAACTCCGGTCCATAAATACCCGGGCATTCGGCAGATCCTCAGGACGATTCGGACCCTCACTATGGACGTTGGTAAAGAAATACCCGCGTCGCTCGACTTCTTTATCAAAATCTTTATACACGTTTCGGTACAGGATATTCGCACTGTGCATAACGTAGGTCGAGGTGGTGATCTCCAGAGCAGGAACAGAGGCCTCAGCTCCTGCCGGACCCCGGCTGAAAAACCCGACAAGAAGGGTCATTCCCTTCATCAGTCCGCCCATGGTTTTCTCGACGTAATCGTACCCTTCTTTGCGTGGAGTGGTCTTTGCCAGACTGCTCGTTGGTTCTCCTTCATTCACAATATAAAAGGTTCGATCGATAATCCGGGCTTGTTCTTCGGCCAAATCGAAATGAACGGTGTGATCCTTCATGGCCAGGGGTTCTTCCTCCCCCTTTTCGATAGCCATTTCTCGTACACGCTTCAGATCCTCGGGAGAGCCGGTGTTGACAAATACCGCGTCCGGCTTTCCAAGGGCAATTGCATTAGCAATCTTGAGGAGGGCTTCTTCATTCTCTACCCGGTCTAGTTTTTTCAAGTTTTCAGCATCAATGCTCTCCTTAAAGAGCTTTCTTGCTTCCTCGATGTTTTTTACACCCCCGATACCGCTGAGGATATCGGTTCCTTTCCTTAGCTCCAACATATATACTCCTTATGTTATGTAGTTTGGAAAAGCGGAAAAAGCGAAACAAACGCTTTACCGAACCATACTTGTTACCACTATAAGAATCAGGGCTTTTTTTTGCAAGATGAGAGTAAGCCTTACATCCGCTTCACTCTTTTAAATGGCGGCTCAGAGTAGACTGGGATATTCCCAATAGCGAGGCTGCAACTGTCTGGTTGCCTGCACTCTTCTCGAGAGCGGCATCCATTAAATACTTTTCGACCTCTACCAATGTCGGAAAATGTCCTTCAGGAAAGATTATTTTGAAGTCTTGCCCGTTCAATTCGTCGGTAGCCGGCGCCTCTTCCTGTTTTTCCCCTTTCCTGCGATGATTTTCAATATAATCACGAATATATTTTATGGAGAGGATTCCGCCGGTATGCCGGCTGACACTGTCTGAAATAATTGCTTCCAGTTCACGCACATTTCCGGGGAAGTGGTAGGTTTCCAGCAGGGTGTAGAGTTCGGAAGGAACCGAGGGTTTCTTCTTGTTCATCGAAAATGCTGCTTTTTCCAGGAAGTAATCGGTCAAAACCGGAATATCCTGTTTCCGTTTTCGCAATGGCGGAATATTGAGTTGATGGGCAATCAGTCTATAAAAAAGATCTTTCCGAAAAAGCCCCTCCCCCTGGAGTTTTCCAAGATCAGCATTTGTAGCCGCGATTACGCGGGCACCACTGTGTCTGGGCTCGTCTTCACCGAGAGCGTAATACTCTCCTTCCTGGAGAAGCCGCAGAAGTTTCACTTGAGAACCAAGCTGCATATCCCCGATTTCATCGAGAAACAAAGTCCCTTCCGAGGCTTTCTCGATAAGGCCCTGCCGTTCGGACTCCGCTCCGGTATACGCGCCCTTGCGGTGACCAAAAAGGGTATCGGAAAACATTGTATCATCGAGCCCGCTCACGTTGACCGGCACAAAGGAACCGGATTTCTTCCCGGCATCATGAATTGCCCGGGCGAACAGTTCTTTTCCCGTTCCACTCTCTCCGGTAATAAGGATTGAACGGGGACTATCGGCTATAGCCTCAATATATTGAAAAAGCGCCCGCATTTGATCATCTACCGTGATTATCGAAGAGAAGGCTTCCGGCTGTCTCAATTCCTGGTGTTGGAGCCTTCGGCCCAGGCTGGTTACCTCTTCTCGAAGCTCCCGTATCTCGATAGCCCGCTTGACAACCGAAAGCAGCCGGCTCTGTTCTACCGGCTTGGTCAGATAATCGAACGCCCCTTCTTTCATGCATGAGACGGCGGTGTCCACACTGCTCTCTCCGGTTATGACAATAACCGCAGTTTCAGGGTGCTCTTCTTTGATGATTGTCAAAAGTTCTGAACCGGTAACATGGGGCATATTTAAATCAAGCAAAACAACAGACGCCGGCTTCTCCGCCAAATGGTCCATGACCTTCCGGCTGTCCTGGATTAGATCGATATCTTCATAGCCGCCGCTCTCCAAAATGACTGAATAAAACTCAAGGGAAAGCTCATCATCATCAACAATGAGTATAGTCGCTGGTTTCCGTTTCATTACCTTAAGAATCGGCAGTATGTCTGCTGCTGTTTAATCTCCTCCCTGCCGATTCACCCCTCCTCCACGAGGGCATGGACCGCATTCAGGAGCTCTTTTCTGTCCACCGGCTTTTCGAACGTAAAACGGGCTCCGAAACTTTTTGCCATAGGCAAATAACTCTCGGGCCCTGCTTTGCCGCCTCCGGAAACAGCTATTACCTTAACGTTTTTTTGTACAGAACGCATCTTCCGGAAGGTTTCGATGCCTTCTTGTTCGGGCATAATAATATCGAGAATAACAACATCGTAGCTGTCCTTCTCGAAAATCTGCATTCCTTCGACACCGTCTTTTGCCGTATCGACTTCATAGCCGGCATCTTGAAGCATCAACTCGAACATCCTACGGACCTGTTCATCGTCATCGATTATTAATATTCTCGCCATTATTCGTACCCGTTTCCTTATTATCAATCGCAGGAAGGTATATCCAGAAAACCGTTCCCTTGCCGGGATTGCTGTCGACAAGGATTTTCCCTCCGGCTTCAGTAATTATACCATGGACCACCGACAAACCAAGTCCGGTCCCGCTGCCAACCTTTTTTGTTGTATAGAAGGGCTCGAATATTCGCTCCCGAACCTCCGGAGCCATTCCTGTCCCGGTGTCGCTGATTTCAATCTCCGCATACGCCCCTTCCCGCAAAAAAGAACGCGCTTCCTCTGATACGGCATGTATAGAAACAGGGCCTACATTGATTTCCAAAACTCCATCCAACCCTTCCATTGCATGAAACGCATTCGTGCAGAGATTCATAATGACCTGCTGCAATCGGACGGGGTCGATAAGTACCGATCCGGTAGAAAAGATGTTCGTTTTCAGCGTCACCGTTTCCGGCTTTGCTGAAGAAATAAAGCGCAGGGTCTCCTTTACAACACGTCCCGGAGAGACCCGCACCGACTTTCCCTCTTCGCCCTGAGAAAAGGTGAGAATTTGTTTTATGAGTTCCCTGGCGCGCTCTCCCGCATGCTGAATCTCGCTCAAATATCTGCCGATCGGACTATCCGGTGCAGTTTTATCGAATCCCATATCAACATAGCCGAGAATTACAGAAAGAATATTGTTGAAGTCATGGGCTATGCCGCCGGCAAGGGTCCCGACTGATTTCAGTTTCTCGGACTGAAGGAGCTGGGGCTCATACATCTTCCGCTCGGTAATATCCCGCCCGATCCATAGGAGAAAGAACTCGCCATCCAGGCCAACCTGCTGTATGGACCATCGATACGTACGATGCTCCCCGCTCCGATTCCTCATGTCCAGCTCCATATCCCGGAGCGTACCGATCTCTTCAACCTCTTTTATGCTCTGTTCCAGCTTCTCCGGCCGGGCGAACACCTCGAGTTCATTCAGATCTTTTCCCACAACCTCATCCAGAGCGTAATACAGCCCGGTTAAAAAAGCCTGGTTCACTTCGAGCACAACCGGAGGAGCGGCCCGGGTAATAAGTATGGGGTCCTCTATCTCGTGAAACACGCGGAAAAACCGCTCTTCACTGGTTTGAAGCCGCTGCTGCATGAGCCGTTCCCGGCTGACGTCAACAAACGAGAGAATCAAATCACTTGTTCCCGAAATGAAGGCAATAGTCAAAACAACATTCCGAACAAAACCCTGCTTGCTCGTGATACTGGTCTCGACCTTAACAGGAGGGTGTGGGTGATCAGAGTTCACCTCTTCGATATAGCCGGCGACTTTTTGCATATCCTCCTCGTCGGAAAATAAACGGAAGATACTCTTTTGCCGTTCGAGTTCCTCTTTGTTGTGCTGGGTGAGTTGGCAGAACTCGGAATTCACCAACAGAATAGTCAGCTCCCGGTCACAAAGGGCGGAAGCAACACCCATAGACTCAAAGAGTACCCGATACAGACGCTGGGTTTCATTCGTAGCATTTCTTCGTTCCGATCGGTTGGTAGCTGAGTCGATCTCCCGCTCGAGCGCAGGAAGAAACCGTGCGGATGCCTGAAGGGGAATCACATCGTGGGCTCCGGTGTTCATCAAGCAAACGGCCTCATCCAGGTCTTCCTCTTTTTGAACGGCAAGTATCGGACAGTCCCGTTTACACTCTTTCCAGGTCTTAACTACCTTTTCGAGAAAGGGGACTCCCCACCGGCTGTCGTAAAGGATAAGATCGTAACGGCTTTCCGTTATGAGCTGTTCAAATGCAGCACTGAACCCTTCTCCCTGAGGAGGGGGTGTCTCGGGGAGAATCAGGAGAGGATCAAACGATTCATCTCGAAGCCCCTTTAAAAAGGGGTCGAAAACAGAGGGATCATCGGTTAGCGCAAGAATTCTGTAAGCCAGGCCCATATGGCATTGTATTGCAGCTTTCTTTCTCTTCGCAAGCAGCAAGCGAAATTATGGAGAAAAAATACTCTGCAGAATGACTTCCGCCTGTTCTGCAGCACCCGGCTCTCCCCCTTTTTCAAACGGGACCTCCCCCCTGGATAGGACCCCTCCCTTCCTGTCGGAAAGCCGGTAATCCACCCCTTCGGAATCCAGCCGGAGATCGAGCTGCAGAGGCGATTCCTTCGACGACTCGAGTCCGCTGCGCCGGAGCTTCCGGATCACCGCCGCCATGTCTGAGCCGGCAGCATCCTCCCCGGCCGCTTCTGAGGAAAAACGAACAGGCAGGGTTATTCCATATTGCCGAAGGGCCCCCGGATTGAGCCGGTAGAGTGCAACAGCGACTTCCCGGGCTCTTTCTGTTCTCCCGTTTCCTCTCAGCTGGGGATAGAAAAGCCGAAGCGATCTTGCCCGCCCCTCTTTTTCCCATATTGGGTGAAACCCCTCGAGTGAGCTTTGAAGCAGCGCCGTGTCACCGGTAATCCGCCCTTCTTCCTGCTGGTAATAGGGCAGCGCTTCGGGGATCAGAGGGACTTCCTCTTCCCGGGCCATAGATAGATATTTCAGAGCAACCTGCCGATAATCCCGATTCGCCTCATAAAAAGCCCAGTAGGCATTCAGGGCATTCCCCTCCTCGAGGTATTCATTCCCCACTTCCAGCGAGTACGCCTGGAACCGGCGGCGATGATATCCGGAAAGTATCCGAAACCGCAGCCTGTTCCAAAGGGATTGAAAGAAATCCGTAATTCCCTTTTTCGGCCGGCTTCGGGCAATTTCAGCCTTCCCCCGATATACCTTTTCCAGAATTTCATGAAGCCCCATGTAATGACGCCGTGCATCAGTACCATAATAGTACATCCAGGAGAGATCGCCGGATTCCAGAACATCTTTTACATTAGCCAGAGCCTGCTCGAGCATACCAAACTGCTGAAAGAGAATGGCAAGGTTGATTTGTGCAAGAGGAGTGGAATCCAGGTCATAAGCTGTTCTGTACTCGCTCAGGGCCCGCTGAAAATCCTGGCGGTTCTGGTAGAGCTCACCCCGCGCTATGTGCCCCGATGCGCGGTCGGAAAGGTCGATGGAACGATTTGTGTATTCCAGGGCATTGTTGAAATGATAAAAATCATGCTCGAGAAGAGAGAGGTTGTAGTAAGCCACCGAGGCAAAATATGAATAGCCCTCTTGTTCTGCAAGTTTTATTGAATCGAGATAGGCCTCTTTGGACTTTTCGTACTCATACATGTCCGAATAAATCGTGCCGAGAGTCATGGAAAAACTTTTATCAGGACCCAATCGCTCGGCAGCATCGAGCAAGAGTTCTTCTCCATCTTCGAGGCGGTGGGTTTTGAAATACATCCAGCCCAGATCCCCTATCACCATGCGGTCGTCGGGATACAGGCGGTGCAGCCGTTCCAGGTAGGAGATTGCCTGCCCTTCCTCGTTGAGCATTCCATAAGCAGTTGCTATCTGATGCAGTATATCCCGATCTTCCGGAGCGAGTTCTTCCGCCGCCAGGTACTCCTCCAGCGCCGGGTGGTAGAGCTCCTGATTCATGTACAGGCTGCCCAGCTCGGTATAGGAAATGGGTGCCTCTGGAAAGCGGCGCTGGGCCTCGTGAAGGAGCTCTACAGCTCTTTCATAGCGCTCTGCCGTTTCAGCCTCGTGTGCTGATTGTATCAGGGAATCGAGGCTTCCCTCTTCCTGCCCAGCCGCCACGGCGGCCGGTAAAAACAGAATGACCAGGAACAAGGGAAGCAGAATCGTCTTGATTTTCACGCTCCCCCCTTTTTTCCTCTTGGAACACCATGGACCATTCCCCGTGGGCTGATCAGATTGAAAATTCTCTTGTATCGCGGCACAGCTTCCCGGTAGCTGCGGAGAGCTTCCTTCCGGCTTCGCTTTAATTTTGATTTATCTTTCCTTTCAAAACGGGGAGCAAAACGGGCCCGCTGATAGATTCCGAAAAGAGAAGAAATATCGATACCATACCGGCTCTCCAATCTCTGTACGAATTCCTCCCGGGATTCTCCGCTGAGCCGACTGATCCCTTGAGCTGCAAGCCGCATCGTTACCGCCCGGAAGGAGGCCACAGCCTGTTTCCTCGGACGACGGGAAAGCAGTCCCGGCAACAGCGGAACAAACCGGAATGCAGCGATCATCGCAACGTACAAGAGGGCAGCCACCAGATACCAATAGTTCATCAGCCGGCGGGCAAACTCTACCACACGTGAAGAAAAGTCTTCTCCTTCTCCCTCTTCCTGCGGCGTTCCCTCTTCTGCTTCAAGACGGCTCTGATTCTCGAGAATTTCCTCGATCAAAGGAGAAAGTGTTTCCATATCCATTCCAAAATTGAACTCGAAATTCTCTCCCGGTGCCAAATTCCTCGAGGTGGGATCGAAGTCGATCCAGCCGTATTCCCCGAAATAGACCTCTACCCAAGCATGCGCCATATTTGCCCGAACCGGATAAAAATTCAAAACCGCCAGATCCGGGTCAACAAAGAAACCTACCGCCACCCGCGCCGGTATGCCGAGACTTCTGAGCATAAGGGCCATAGAAAAGGCATAATATGAACAATATCCTTTTTTACTCTCGAAAAGAAAATGGTGGAGTTGGTTCCCATCGGTAGAAACGCCGGGCTTCAGAGAATAATAATAATTCGATTGCAAATACTCATTTACCGACAGCACTTTATCGAGGTACCCCTCCACCCCGTCGGTAACCTCTTCCGCGAGTTCGGCAATGCGCTCATCCCCCCCGTACTCGGTATAGTACTTATAGTCCGGATCTTCCATTTCGGGTTTTCCGGCATCCATAAGCTCGAAGGGACCCGCTTCAGAGAACATAGAAAACACCCGGTAGACTCGAAGGAAGGATGAAGAATCCCAGTTTCGAAGGGGAACTACCCGAACAGGATGGTTCACCGCTATTAACGAGGAGGGGTCGAAATTGACCATGAAATATTCCTGCCGCACAGACCGGCGGGCCCGGTACCCCGGATCATCGAGATCGACCGGGTAATCCGGAACTCTGTTCAGCGTTCCGGTTCGCTCGGCATCATGGAAAAAGCCGGATCTCTTTTTGTAGCCCGAGAGCACATAACGCCGCAGCAGCATCCGGTTTGCAGGTCCCTCGGTTCGATACAGCAGAACCAGGTCGTCGCTCATGGAGATCTCGCTCTCCAGCTGTACGTATTCGGAAAAGTCGAAACGAAACAGCGTCGGTTCAATCAATCCGCCGCCCTGCGACACCGCGCGGCGGTTGTAGTGATCGAGCATAACAAAGAGGAGCAAAACCGCCATCGGCAGAAGAAAAAGGAGAAAACCCGCTCGTCTTTTTCCACCCCCGTCTACCTGGTGGCGCTCCTGCGACAAGATGAGCAGAAAGAGTTCTCCAAGCACTACAACAATCACCGCTATGGCGGGGATCAACGGATGGGGATAGAGCGTAAGCTGATAGTGCCCCTGGCTCCAGAAGAGAGCGGCCATCAAGCCTGCATGTATCAGCACCTCTACCCGGAGAAAACGCCGAAACCGGAGCGTACAAAGGGTGAGCAGAAAGAGGAGCAGAAGCGGAGCAAAGAGAAAGAGGAAACTTCGGTCGAAACCAAATAGGAGAAAATCCGAAGAGGCAGGAACAGCAGGATGGATACCTGCCCGGACGAGAAAGAAAAAGATCTCCCGGACAAGCCACGCAGCACCCGCTGCGATTCCCAGAGCCGGAAGGACCCGTAATCGGGAGCGGGCGGCCCACCAACCGCCGGCAATTGCCGCCACAAAAGAGAATCCCAGGAAAATCGGAGAGACAAGCTCATCGAGATAGAGGTACAAGTTGATGGAGAGAAAGGCTAAAACAGCGCTTCGGAGAAAAAAGATGAGGCGGAACCGGCGGGCGGCCTGCTTCTTCCCTTCTTCTTCGGAGAAAGAGCCCCGCTCGTTTCTGTTGCGCTCAGAGAAGAGAAACATCAGCGACTCCCTGCGCCTTCCAGGCTTTGATAACGTTGTTCATTTCTTCTGAAAATTTCCGGTAATCCGTTTCATGCCGCTTTGACCCCCCGTTTGTAAAAAGAAGCCTGTGCAGGGCCCCAGCCCCCTTGACGGCCCTGCCGTCGAACTGTCGAAAAACCGGCGGTTCTGCCATCACAAGATGGAGTTTCCGCCTACCTCCGCCGGCGGAAACAGGTGCATCTTCTACGGAGACTGCTGATTTCCTCAACCGCCGGACAGCGGTTTCCAACACCGAAGGGACCGCCGCCGGTCCGGCAAAGACAAGGAGGTTACCCGATCCCGCCGACACAGGGGCCTCCGCCGGCGCTTCTTCTTCCGGCGTTTCCTCCGGCAAAGCAGATGATTCCCCGCAGCTTCCGTCGAGGGCTGCAAGGAGCCTGAGAAAACGCTCCCGGTCGTTTCCGTCCGGATCAAGAAGCGGCGGTTCATCCGGCAAGAATATCCTCACCCGGAATGACTTTCGGCTCATCTTTTCCACGTAGTCGAGGAGCAGCACCGCCAGCCGGTCGATACAGGCTCCGTCGGGAAAAGACCGGGCATGCTCCCTGGTGCATGCCAGCAGCACCGTATCGATCTCCGTCTGGGGAGGCGGACGGTCCTCTCCTTTCCGGAGAAAAAGCTCTCTGCTGTGAGCGTACAGTTTCCAGTTGATCCGCCGGGTGTCATCTCCGGGGTAATACTTCCTCACCTCCAGAAGATCCCGGGAGGGCCGGGGTCTGCGCTTTTTGGGGGCTGCCGTGCCGCCCGAACGGGGAATCTCGAGAAAGGGTTCTGTCTCCGATTCCTTCGGATACACAGAGACCAAGAATTCACCGGGGCGCTCTATTCGGGCTTCGGCAAGACCGAGGAGATCGCGAAGGACGAGCCGGGCTCCTTCGCTTCGATAGCGGCCGCGGTATTCCGGAACAACTTCGCAGCGGCCGCTGTTGCTGCCCCGGTGCAGGAGGAGGGAGGCGGAAACAACCCGGGAAAAGGCAGCAGTAAAACGGGCGTCACACCGAACCTGCAGACCGGGGAACCGGAGCACCGGCAAAACAAGTGTGTAATCGAACGCAATCGGATGCCCGAGCGCTACCAGGTCTGATGCCAGGCGCATCATCCATCGTGAGGGGTCGGAATTAAAATGTACTGAAAGGCGAATTCGTGCAAGAACAACGATCAGCACGGTATAGCAGCTGAAAAAAAGACCGGCCGCGCCCCATAGGAGGGTTGCCAATTCCCCCCGGAACAGGCCGAGGGAAAATAGACTCAAAGAGACAAAAAAAAAGCGGTTCCGAAACCTGTCAAGGGAATCCGTCTAGTCATCAGACTTCCCTTCCGTGCCTGCACCCTCGAGAGAATAGAGCGCCAGTTCTCGAATCAGCTCCGTCGCCTCCAGGCTGTGATCCCGAAGGGCGATTCGGTGAGAAAGCACCTGCGGCGCAAGGTCGATCAGGTCCTGATCGCTGACGAAATCCCTGTTCCGCAGTACAGCGAGCACCCGGGCTGCCTTAAGCAGCATGAGGCCGCCCCTCGGAGATATGCCGAGCCGGACTCCCCGATGGTTCCTGCTTGCTTCGAGCAGATTCGCCACCCCCTCCACGAGCGGGGGAGCGCAATAGATTGTATCCGCAAAATTCCTCACCTGCAGGATCTCTTCCTTTCCACAAACCGGCTGCACATCCGGAAGCACTGTGTGAGACGGGTCCTCAGTGAGTATTGCAAGCTCCGCCTCTCGATCCGGGTACCCGAGGGAAATCCTCATCATAAACCGGTCGAGCTGAGCTACAGGCAGGGGATAGGTTCCCTCTATCTCGATAGGATTCTGGGTAGCAATGACAAAGAAAAGGTCTTCCAAGAGGTGGGTCCGGTTTCCGATGGTTACCTGCCCCTCGGCCATAACCTCGAGCAGCGCCGACTGCACCTTCGGAGTAGTCCGATTGATCTCATCGGCAAGCACGATATTGGCAAAGACCGGCCCCTTCTGGAAATGAAAACCGCCGGCCTCCGGATTGTAGATATCCACTCCGGTTATGTCATAGGGAAGCAGGTCCGGTGTAAACTGAATCCTCCTGAACTCCATGGATTCGGTGTGTTCTCCGCCGATCAGCGAAGAGAGCGTCTTGGCAACGGTTGTCTTTCCGAGTCCGGGAAGGTCCTCGATGAGAACGTGCCCCCCGGAGACAAAGGCGGTAACCAGATAGGTCAGAAATGTCCGTTTGCCTCGAACGACCCTCGCCAGTTCTTCCACCAGGTCATTCAAAAAACGCCCTGCACTCTCAATGCTGTGTCCGGACATCCCGTTCTCTTCGATCTTCTGTTCTTCGCTCATTCATCAGGCTCCCTTGACCCAGGTGAAAGATACCACAGCAGCAGGGGGTAATCAATCGGCGGGGAAGCGTGCAGAGATGCCGGCCCGCGGAGATGCCGCCCCGCAGGGCTGCATGCGGAGCTGCAGACAAGTGTCCCTGTGGGCCGGCCGGTCAATCGGCGGGATCTGTTTCCAGGGTACCGTGAAATGCCTTATCAAAAATCCCGGCTTCTGTTCCGAGATCGACCAGGTCTTCATCGATCTTTCCGGCCCCGGCTTCCTCGTGCAGAATTTCGAGAATCCGCTCGAAGGGAAGAGCCTTCTTGTATGGCCGGTCCGATGCGGCAAGGGCGTCAAAGAGATCGGCAATGGTCATGATCCGCGCAGCCGGGGGAATCTGATCTTTCCCACTCAGCCCCAGCGGATAACCCGAACCGTCGAGAAACTCATGGTGCTTCCGGGCAATCTCGGGGATATGCCGATACTGCTCCGGCCAAGGGATCTTGCTCACAAAGGAGTAGGTGTGTTCAACATGGCTCTGGATTACCTTCCGTTCTTCTTCGTTCAGGCTACCACGCCTGATAGAGAGGTTTACCGCCTCCCGGTCGGTCAGAATGGGGACAGGGCTGCCGTCGAGATCGCAGGCCGTATATCGTTTTTCTCCGGATCGGATCTTCGAGATCTCTTCCAGCGGGTCGGCATCGCTTACCGTAGGCTCGTTCAGCCGGGAGAGCTCATTCATAATGGAACTCAGTTCCTCCAGCCGCTTGTCTCTTTCCCCGACAAGAGAAGAGGTTGAAGCCCGGGCCCCGGAGGTACCCTCTCCCCTTTGCAGTTCGATTATCCGACGGGAATACTCTACTTCGAGAGACCGGTAGAGGTACTTCAAACGCCACATCAGAATGTTGTAATCACAATCAAAGAGCTTGCGCGCCTTGAGAAATATGGAGGGATCAATATAAACCTTCCCATAGTCGTGCAGAAGCGCGGCATACTCGAGTTCCTTCAGCTGCTGGTCGGAAAAGAAGACATCACGGAATTGCCCCTCCCTTGCGTTATTTACCTCATGGGCAAGGGCAAGACACATTCCGGCTACCCGGAAAGAGTGTCCGGAGGTTGCCGGATCTCTCGATTCAATGGCGGTTACCGACGCCTTCACGAATTCTTCGAACTGCTGTTCGATTTGTTTGATCAGCCGGCTGTTCTCGATAGCCACAGCGGCCTGCCCTGCTATGGCCTCCATCAATGACTCATAGCGGGAATCGAAGGGTACGACCAGCGTATCGAAATCCTCGGAGGTCTCAAGCTGTACTTGATAGGCTTCATTGCCCGAATCCTCGTGTTTTCCGAGTCGTTCTTTGCTGTTTATGAGCTGAATAACACCGATTATATCGTCCAGGTGATTCCGCATGGGAACAACCAGCATCGACTTGGTACGATAGCCTGTTTTTATGTCGAAACTCTGATTGAAAGAAACAGGATCCTCTTCGGTAAGCTTGTATACATCGGGAATATTAAGGGGGTTCCCGGTTACCGCAACATACCCGGCAATAGAACCGGTATTCAGGGGCATGGTAAACGATTCATACGAGAGGTCGAGAGAAAAGGTGTTGGAATAGGCAAAACGGAGATGGCGGCTGGTTACTTGTTTCGACTCCGGCTGGTCGTCCTCTACAAGAAAAATACTTCCTGCGTCGGCACCGGTAATCTGTTTGCTCATATAGAGAATGCTTCGCAGAAGTGTATCGGGGTCCTTTTCGCTGGAAAGGGATTTTCCAATGTTAATCAGCGCTTCCTGATCCTGAACATTGTCGGTAATACCGGCGGACCAGCTGTTCTGCTGCTCAGCCAGGGAAAAACGCTTTTCAAGTTCTTCGAATCCATATTCTATCAGAAAATCGAACTCCGATTCACTGATCCGGCCGGTCCGGAAACCGTAGACCAGCTCGGTATGCTTTGGCATGTCCCCGTCTCTCGAAACAACGACCAAAAGAGAACGGACATGGCTTTTTTCTATGCTTCCGCGAAAGGTGTAGAGACGGTCGGCCTCGTGCGGTTCAACCACAAGAATAACACCCAGTCTATCGGAGGATTTCAATCCTAGAACAGCTTCCACCGGGTCATCCACTGTTTCGAATGCGTCCTGATACCCTTTCGGAAAGGAGAGATAATCAACAACCGAGTTTGAGATAAGAATCAACTGTTCCAAGTCGTTCAGGAACCTCCATTGCCTCAAATGTCCTCAAATAGAAAAGATAACACGAAACCTGCTTTTGCGCGAATACTTGCGCGGCAAGGCGATATACATCCATCTGAAGCTGGTGTGCCTTCTGATAAATCGTCCTGTCGGTTTTGAAATCAACCACCCAAGCCCGCTGAGTACCGATCACAAAAAGGTCCATTACCCCCCGAAGGTAACGGGAAGGCCGCCCGGAATGCAGGCCGGAGCCGGTGCTGCCGGCTTCCTCCCCGGAGTCCTGTCCGGCGGCAGCAGGACCGGAAGCATAAACGTCGGCGGCAAAATCCCCGGCGGCGGCACCTTCCGGTACCAGGTAGAGAAACGGATACTCCACATGTATCTCCTCGGCAGTTCTCAGCTCTTTCCAAAGTTCAGAGGCGAAAAACCCTTCCGCCAGCCTGTTTGCTTCCCCGAGCATCTGTTTTGATTCGATCATTTCCTGGGGCAGGAACCCTGCCGGCAGATCGGCGGGGGTAACAGCTCTTCCCGGCTGCATTTCACCCTCTTTGATCCCCTGGGATATACGGATTCGCAGCACCTCGTGGACAAGAGTACCGAAGGCGTTTTCCCATCCGCGCTTATCGAGCTCGGCATCCACCCCGAGTTCTGGAAGAGATCTGCCGCCATCGGGCGTGATATAATCGCGATCCCACCAGTGTTCGAGCTCGGTAACCGGATACTCCAATCTGGGAACGACATGGGTCCCCTCGGCAATAGATTCCGCCCGATAATAGTCTTCCATTAAAGCCGGAGACACCTCGCCGCTGCTGATGCGTCCTGCGGCATCGTTTTTCCGAGAGGGGGTTGCCTGAACCTCTTCTTCGGTCATCTCGGGCATATACTCGAAATACATGGGCGGGGCATCGGGAATCTCGAGGCGCCCCTCCGCAGGCAATGCGGCCGGATCGAGCTCGAGGGCCTGAAATATCATGTTGATAAGGGCCCGCTGGGTATTCCGGTTGTTCCTGGTGTGAAAGCCTGCTAGTACCAGATGGTCCTGTGCTCTGGTCATGGCTACATAGAGAATTCGTTTGAGCTCGGCCACCTCGCGCTGTTCCGCCTCATTTCGGGCGCGCTGCACCAGCGGATTTTTTATCGACGAGTCGGGGTTTATGCAGATTCCATGCTCTTCGGAAATCACGAACGGCCCGGAGGAATCATCGCTGTTTTTCCCGCGATTCCCCGTATTTGCCAGAATAACAACCGGAAACTCGAGCCCCTTCGATCCATGAACACTCATCATCCGCACCCCGCTTCCCTCGGCCTTGTCTTCGATCTTTATCTCGCCGAGCTTTTCCGGTTTTCCCAGCTTCGGACGGATGAAATCGAGGAGTTCGGCCAGGGAAGCACCCTTCCGGTCATAATCGGCTGCAAGGCGGCGCAGATACTCGTAGTGCTCCAGATAGATGTGGTAGCGGGGGGTCGTGAGGAGGTGAAAGCGGTATCCAAAGGTCATCCAGATGTGATAGACCAGCTCCTCCAGGGGAAGACGGTCGGCCATGTCCGACAAGGAACGATAGATAAGGCCTGCATGACGGAGTTTGGCTCTTTCGCTCTCGGGCACCTCCGGAGTTAGTTGTGATGCGACTGTATCCCCGGGGTATTGAAAAAGCGGGCCCTCCTCCCGGAGAAGACGGAGAGCAAGATCATCGGAAAGATTTACCAACGGAGAACGAAGAAAGGCAAGGCAGGCAAGACGGTCATGGGGAAACAGAATGAGCTCGAGTATATTAAACATATCGTTCAAAGGCGCTTCGACGAAAAGGCTCAGCAGGTTTCCAGTTGTGTAGGGAATTCCCCAGCGGCGGAAAATCCGTTCATACCTCCATTGAACGCCGGTCGACCGTGAGAGCACGGCAAAATCTCCGAATTCGGCCGGGCGCAGTAGACCGTCCTCCTTAATCAGCAAGCTCCCGTCCCTCACCGACTCATGGATAAACCGGGCAACATGCCAGGCTTCCACGTCCTCGCTATCGGCAGCTTCCTCTGCTTCCGTTCCCCGCCGTTCCCCGTAAAAGAACCGCAGCGTCGGCATGTCTTTCCCATCCGGAGATATACCCGCCTGAAGGGATTCGAACTCTGCTTCGTAATCGGCCCGGGAATCGGAGAACACCCGGTCGAAGATGTGATTAAACCAGGTGATCAAAGCGGGATGGCTCCGGTAATTCGTGGACATGGACAACGCCAATCCGCCGATTGATTCGAGCTCATCCTTCAGGTGCTTGATGACCCGGACATCCGCCCCCCGGAATGCATAGATCGACTGCTTCTCGTCCCCGACGAAAAAAAGCTTTCCCGGAACGAGGTCTGCCGAGGCAGGAACACCATCCCGATGGATATCTTCCCGCTCGGCCAGAAGAAAAAGCAGATCGCGCTGGAGCTGGTTGTTGTCCTGGAATTCATCGATAAGAATTGCATCGTAACGGGATTTGTAATAACGCCGGACCGACTGGTTGTTCAGGAGAATCTCTCTGGCGAGTTCCGCCGCATCTCGGTAGGTCAGAATTCCCCGGCTCCGTTTTATCTCGAGCACCCGGCGGTGCCAGCTGTCGAGTAGACCGTAGAGGCTCTCCATCTCCTCGCGGCGGCTCAAGATCGTGTGGATCGCCGTGAGTTCGGGCCGGAGCTCCTCCCGAAGCTGAGTCCGGAGTTCTTTGCAGATCTCCGCCTCTTCGGTATTGCCGAGGTTGCCCTTTTTGACTTCCAGGTCCGACAGCCATTCCGAGAAATCTCCCGTTTCACCACGCCATTCGGGCATGTTCTCAACCAGCCGCCTCGCGTCATTAACAGCGGCAACGAGGGTTTTCTTGTCGGGTTTTGCCGGAAGGGAAGCGATCCCGGAAAGCAGCCGGCGGGTTTTCTCAAGAAGCTCGACGAAGCGCTCTGTAAGGACCTCCTGCTGGCGCTCCCACAATTGCTGCGGGGCAATCTCTGCAATAGGGTGAGCATGAGCGGTGGCATAGACCAGCAGAAAATTATCGAGAATAGTATCAAAACCGAAGGACTCGATCATGGCAACCAGGGGACCACAGTCCCCGTGCTTCAGGAGGAAGTCCAGCCCCTCCCTGCGGACAACGGCTTTGAGCTCATCTTCATCAATCCGAAATCCCTCCGGAAAACCGTAAGCTGCTCCGCCCTGCCTGACGATCTCCGAGCAGAAGCTGTCGATAGTCGATATCCGTGCCCGGTCGAATCGTTCGAGCTCCTTCTGCAGGCCATCCTGTTCTCGAACTCCACCCTCCTCGAGCTGAGAGCGCAGCCGTGAATAGATCCTCTCGTACATCTCTGCAGCCGCCTTGCGGGTAAAGGTCAGCGCAAGGACACGGTCTACCGGCAGCGGATTTTCTTTCCGGCTTACAAGACGGACAAAGCGTTCGGTCAGAACCGTTGTTTTCCCAGAACCGGCCCCCGCGGTGATTACCGCGTTCCGTTCGACTTCCACAGCCCTCTGTTGTTCTGCATTGAGTTTCTTCATGCCCGGCTCCCCTTTCCTGATCCATCACGGTCCTGCACGGCAAAGCGAATTCTGCACACCCGCCGGTAGCTGCAGCCGGAGCAGTCCCCTCCGGCCACCCGGTAGTCGCCTGCTTCTACCGCCTGGACGAGCTTCGAAGCCGCCTTATCCACCTCCGCTGCAAGCAGGCCAAAGGATTCAGGGCTGAGAGTCGGCCCCTTTTTGGGAGGCTTTTCTTCCAGGTCCCACAGAAGGTGACGGTATCCACCTTCTTTATCATCCACCTTGCAGCCGTAATAGGATAACAGGGCCACTCGGTAATCCGGCTTCTCCTCCTGCACAAGCCGGAAATACACCGGCATCTGGAACTCCGCCAGCATATTCGGATCATCAGGAGAGACATCCTTGTTTTTCGGAAGCTTTCCGCTCTTGTAATCAATAACCGCCAGTTTATCTCCCTGCCCAGAAAGGCGGTCGATTCTGCCGTTCAAAAACACCGTCCGATCCTGTAATGTCAGAGGCAGGCCGGTATTCAGTTCCAGCTCCGTCCCAACCAGATCCCATCCATCGAAGACCTCGGCCTCCCGGACGAGGAAGGAGTGGAGCTGCCGTTCGATCCTTTTGATCCAGGCATTCCAGACCGGCAGGACCGGTCTTCTTCCGCCGGCGGAGGTTATCTTCTTCATTACCTTATTCACGAGCCGGCGGTACTCTTCCAAGCGGGCTGCCTGGAAAGGCCCGCCCTCCGCCGCAACACTCTCGGTCAAGACGGCCAGAGCCTTGTGCACTATCATCCCGCGAATACGAGGGTCTTCCATAACGGGAAAATGCGGATCCTCTTCGATCTCGAGTATTTGCGAGAGAAGAAAACCGAGGGGGCAAAAACGGTGCCAGGAAAGGCTCTGTTGGCCCAGGTAGACAGCGCCGTCCCTGCGAAGCATTGAAGAAATCAAAGCTGCAGCGGAATCCGGGTCCAGGACATCCCGCCGCATATCCACACCCCGGCTTCGAGCCCCCGTACCAAGATGAAAACGGTAGCCGATCCGCATCACCATGGAGGCTTTCTGATTCGGAAAGTCGAAACTCCTTCCTGCCTCCTTCTTCCAAAGTTCCTCTTCCAGCCTGAGCAGGCCCTGCTGTTCAATCAGCTTTTCGAATAGGCTCTGCTTGTCTGGACCGGCCGGTCCAGGATTCTCCGGTTCCAAACCGGCCCCCAGCAGCGGGCCGGCAGGCAGCTGTATTCCTTCCTCGCCGGCTTCCCCGTAGGTGAAAACAACCGCCCCTCCCGAACGGCGATAGGCAGATAGAAAATGCGAGGAAAGATCCGTCTCTTCCAAGCCCATCGATATCATCTCGTCATCACGCAGAAAGGCAAAACGGCGCCGCCGGTACGCGGTAGCGGATTGGGAGGCATTCAGCACAAAATGCCAGGCAGGCGCACAGCCTGCTGCCGCACGGTAATCAAAGACATCGATTCCCGGAGCTCCCCCCGGATCGACATACCTCGATTGCCCCAGGTCCTCGATCCAGAAGGAAAAGGGATCAATCCTTCCTCCTCCCTGAAGCTCCCCGAGTTCCTGATCGAGCGTGGAAATCCGGTCCAAGGCAAACTGGATAACTCTGCGCTCGCTCGAGTGAAAATCTTCCAACGGAATAATGCTGGAGAAAAACTGTCCCGCCCCGGCCCGCAGCCGGGAAAGGGTATCTGCCTCGAACATATTCCGGAGACCGTCTGCAAACCGACGATACCACGAGAGAAGATCCTCGAGGGACTGGTCCGACCGAACCAGCGACTCGAGCAGATCGAGGTAAGCATCTCCTCCGGAACCCCCTCCGGAGCGGTAAACGGAAAACTCTCCTGCAAGCTCTATAAACCGTTCTGCAGCTTCCCGGTTTCTCCAGGGCAGCCCCCGGTCGAGTATCAGGAGCCGAAGAACCTCGTAAGGCATTCTGCCGCTTTTCAAGTCGGACAACCGCTGAAACACCCTTCCAGCCGGGTATTCGAGGACCGTCTTTCCCCGCCGGAAACGGAGGGGCAGTCCAAGGGTACGGGCCTCCAAGCGCAGATGGTTCTCCAGCCGGTCCAGATTCCCGCAGCTTATCATGATCTGCTCGGGGGGGACCCCCTCCTCGAGCCGGCGGATAACCCGGCCGAGAACCCAGCGGATCTCTTGTCCGGTAGAAGAAAAGCGGTAATACACCGGTTTGGTTTCGGCGGGGTCCTTGCCGCCGGGAATATCCACATATTCGATCAAAGGGTCTTTCTCGAGAGCAGCCCGATATTCGGGAAAATCTTCGATCAGGGAAGGAAAGAAAATGACACTGGGGGTCTTTGCAGCCTGAAGCTCGGCAGAACGCCAGGCAGGCTCGAATCGCCGGTTCTCCCGGAGAAACTCGCGGTACCCCTCGTACAGAAGCTGCAGGTCTTCAGCCAGCAGTGGATCGAGGGTTTTTCCTGTTTCCGGCAACTCGAGAAAGGGTTGAAGCATCGGCAGGCTGTTTCGCAGCAGCGGGAGGAAGGATTGCCACTGGCTGGAAAAAGGCGCGGGGACGAGCCGCTTCAAAAACGGCGGGGCACCTGTCAGGGTTCCGCTTTTTTTCGCCCGCCGTGCGTTCTCGCTCAGAAAGGATGAGAGAAAAGCGCTTCGGAACCCCCGGTTCGCAGGCCTCTCCTCCGGATCCCGAAGGATCAAACGCTCTTTCAGACTGTCCCAGGAAAGAAAGCGGTCATAGCGAACTGCCGAAGCCCCGGAGGTACTGCCGGAAGCCAGGTGACGCAGACAGGCCCGCCGCCAAAACGAGGCGCTTATTTCCGAGGGGAAAACAAGAACAGTGTTTGCCTTACCTGCGTACTCAAGAACTTTTTGACTGAATTTATCCATGGACCGAGTATAACACAGCGCTCTGAGGCCCTGCCAGTTTCAGTCGCCTTCTATGTACACGAGATCCCGGGAATTCGGTGCTTTGCCGGCGGTTATCCACTGCTCGATACGAGCAGTGAGTACTTCATCTTGTTCACCCAGGATGACTCCCCGGGCTAAAAGGGTTTCTCCTCCGTCCACGTTTTTCCGCTTGATCTCTATACGATCGCCTGCCTCCACAGCACCAGGAACCAGCCGTTCGATCCGCAGGGCATCCCCTTGTACAAAACTTACCGTTCCGAGAAGTTTCTCTTCGCTCAGTGCCGTAGTAGTCCCGGCATTGTACTCAGCTGCAGACTCGGATTCTTTCCTGATCAGGTTTTGCAGTTCCTGCACCATCTCCCGGTAGGCTGGA
The DNA here is from genome assembly GCA_021736255.1 of Spirochaetales bacterium. Classification (GTDB taxonomy): domain Bacteria; phylum Spirochaetota; class Spirochaetia; order JAIPGG01; family JAIPGG01; genus JAIPGG01. Next base: position 40,765 of record JAIPGG010000008.1, read on the forward strand.
TTCTCCTCTGCCTTCTCCTCTATCTCGGTACCGAGCTCGGCATCGGTTGCTCCGGCAAGGTAGTCTGTCAAGCGGACAACCTCGTCGAAGGCACTGCTTTTCGCACTGCGGGCCGCCTGCTCTCGTAAAAGCTTTTCGATCCTGTTGTTGAAGGTATCGAGCGTAACCGGGAAACCGGGAAAGAGAGCCTTGCCTTCCGGTTTGGAAAAGACTGACACCAGGACCTCCCGGCCGGAACGAAGCTCAACTTGGGAATCGGAAGAGATCATTCTGTCGGCCTCCTGCTTGTCCGCCTGATATGCTGTTTTCAACTCATCAACCCGATTCTTGTAGGGTTTAAGCTCTGCAACCCGGGTCTTCAGTTGGGACAGCTCCTGCTCCAGTGCGGCATTTCGAGCACGCAACGCCTCTTCCCGGCCGGTGGCTCGTTCGAGATTCTCCCTGAGAGATCCGTTATTCTGTCTGAGTGCCGAAGCTGTACGCACGATCTCTCGCTGGCCGGAAAGAACATCTTCGGTAAGTGTCTTGATTCCCGGCTGGTTTGCCGCAGCCCTCAATTCTTCGAGGAACCGCTCAACAGCCTCTGCAGAGCGCCCCTGTTCAAAAAGCTCCCGGACAGCTTCTGCGGCACCGGTAAAGTCACCGGCATACAGAACCCGGCGGGTTCCCTCGTCCTCCACCGTCTCATCCACAGTCTCCGGGCCGGTTTCCCCTGCCTCTTTCTCGAGGCCTGCAGTCTGCCGACGGGCCCCAATCAGTTCACGCAGGGTTCGAACCAGTCGCAGATCTGCCTCCTGCCTCCGGGCAAGGGCAGGATAATTGCTCAGTGCAGGGCTTTGCAGGAGCTCCTGCAGAGAATCCAGGCTCTCTCCGGCTGATTCATACTCCCCAATCTCGATCAGATCCATAAATTCCTGGTAAGAACCGAGGATCTGGTCGGTTAAAAGCAGTTCCTGCTCGCGCCGGCCGGCAAGTGACTGCAGACGCTGTTCGGCCTCGGTCAATTCCCCGCGGGCTGCCTCAGCCTCCGCCTCGAGCTGTGCCCTCTCCTCTTGCAGGGCCACACGCTCCTGATCGAGCTCGTCTCGCAATTCTGCTTCCCGGCGAGCCAGCTCCTCTTCGAGGGCCCGGCGCTCCTCGCTGACTGCATCGAGGTTCGCCTCGAGCTCGGATTCACGCTCATTCAGTTCCTGCCGCCGTGCGGACAACTCCGCTTCAATCCGGCTCCGGTATTCTTCGAGACGGAAAGCAACCATCTCTTCCCGCTCGGTTTCGAGCTCTTTCATCCGGTTCTCTATCTCCGATTCGGAGGTCCCGAGTTCGGATAACCGCTCCCGTTCTTCTTCGAGTTCCCGGGACAGCTGCCGCCGCAGCTCCTGCTCCCGCTGGTTGATCCGCTCCTCGAGGCTCTGCTGGAGCTGTTGCTTCTCGTTATCCAGTTCGGTCAATTGATCCTGAATGCGGTTTAATTGCTGATCCTTCTGCCGGAGCTGCTGCTCGGACTCCGCCAGGATCTCCTGGATGAGCTGCGCCTCGGCGGTAAAAAAGCTCTCGGCCTCGAGAGTCAAGCTCTCCTGCCGCAGCTCGAAAAGATGCGTAATATAGAAGAAACCGCCTGCGACAATAACGGCGGCAAGAATGTTGACGAACAGCGGAAACCCGATCCCTTTTTTTCGCGGTTTGAAATCAAAAAGCTGAGGGGTAACCTTGATCTTGTTTTCCGAAACAATCTGCTCGATCTCTCCGCGTATCTCTTCCCGTTCATCCGCGGGAACTCCTGCTTCTTGATCAAGCATGTCGGAATGAGAGCTCATATTCAGTATTATCGGAATACCTGAAAAAGAACGTAAGCGCATACGGCAAGGAAGCCGAAAAAGATAATAATGGGTATTCGTCTCAAAATAATCCTGGTAGTTCTTCCCTTACTGGTTGCCATGCTCTTTCTTGCCGGGTTTACCGCCTCTCAATCAGCAAGAAGCGGCATGACCCGGATAGCCATCGAGGCGCTCGGGTTCAAGGCTCAGGAACTCAACAAGTACGCCGAAAACCAGTGGGAACTACTTCAGAGCAACAACCTCACCGATCGCAGTGAATATATCGAGGTCACGAAAAAGGCCGTTACCTCTTACGCCGAGTCGATAATCCGTACGGATTCCGAGATGATCTTTGCCGTCGATCCCGACGGCAACGTGACAATGAGTACGAGAGAAATCGAACTCTCCGGAAAGGAAAAAGCAGAAATCCTCACTCACATGATAAACGAACGGCAGGGATGGGTCCGAGTCAACGCAGGCGGAAAAGACCGGGTCGGCCAGGCCTTCTTCCTCCGTTCCTTCGACTGGTACGTCATGGTTACCGAAGAAACCGAGAGCTTTTACCGTGAAGTCAATGAAATAAACCGGCAGACCTACATCATCCTGGGTGCCTCTCTGGTTCTCGGGATAATCTTGCTTCTGATCTTTGCAGGCTACCTTACCCGTCCGGTGGCCAAGGTTGTTGCAGCAATGAAGGACATCATCAGCCGGAACGATTTGAGCTCGCGGGTTGCGGTTGAATACAACGACGAGATCGGGACCCTCGCCCACACCTTCAACATCATGATCGGGGAGCTCGACCGCTCATACCAGCAAATCAAATCTTACGCCTTCAAAGCCGTGCTGGCACAAAAGAACGAGATGAAAATCCGCAATATCTTTCAGAAGTATGTTCCAAAAGATGTAATCGACAGCTTCTTTACCAATCCCGAATCGATGCTGGTTGGTGAAAACCGGGTGCTGGCAATACTCTTTTCCGATATCCGCAGCTTTACCACCATATCCGAGGGCTTTATGCCCGACGAGCTGGTAACCGCCTTGAACCGGTACTTCGAGATCATGGTGGAAATCATTATGAACAATGAAGGGATCATCGACAAGTACATCGGCGATGCAATCATGGCCTTCTTCGGTGCGCCGGTGAAACACGAGAACGACGCCTTCCTGGCGCTGATGGCCGCCCTCGATATGCAGGAGGCCCTGGAAAAGTTCAACAAAGAGCAAATCGAAGCGGGAAAACCTGCCTTCAACACAGGAATCGGAATCAACTACGGAATCGTCACGGTGGGAAACATCGGTTCGGAAAAAAAGATGGATTACACCGTAATCGGCGACATGGTAAACCTCGCCTCTCGGCTCGAAGGATTGACCAAGGAATACAAACAAGGGCTCATCTTTTCAGAAAGCGTTTTCCGCAAAACCAAAGACCAGATCCACTGCAGGCTCATAGACAAGGTCCGGGTAAAGGGGAAAACCGTAGGGGAAAACATCTACACCGCCCGCCGGGAATTGAGCGACCGGGAAAAACGGGCCTGGGGTTACCACCACGGAGGGCTCAAGCGCTACTACGCCCGGGATTTCGAAGGGGCCATCAAACAGTTCCAGGGAGTCCTCGAACTTCTGCCCGACGACTTCATTGCCAAGATGTACATAGAGCGCTGCAGGCAGTACATCGCCTCGCCGCCGCCGGAAAACTGGAACGGCATTCACATTATGAAGTCGAAGTAATCCTCTTTACTCCGAGTACTCTACCCGGAGATACGGAGCATTGGCGCCGTTCTCGACTGAATAGAACTGGAGATAGTCGTCCAGCCCGTTGAAGTCGGTTTCGACAGGAAAGCGAAGGCGATACTGGCTGTTATATCTGCCCGCCGACAGGTCCAGGAAAACCTGGTCGCGCACCGGCACCGAGACCCAGCCGATTCCGGTGTCTGCCGGAAGGGAGGCAAAGCTGTCTCCTCCCGGGAGGGCGGAAGCAGCATAGTCGGCGGTGTCAATTGTCTGATTACTATCGAGCCGGTCCAGCAAAATTTCCGATCCGAGCACCGGCACCGGAGCACCGCTTTGTCCGGAGCGGTAGAGGTGGAGCGAGACCTCCCCGATCGAACCGCGGTCCAGACCGTGAATGTCGAAACCGAGCAGAGCACGTACCCCAATGTCCGATCCATAATCACCCACATTCAAGAAGGTAGAGGTGGAGTCGGATGTGGCGGAATCGGTCATCCCGTCCATCCAGGGCTCGATGATCCCGTTCCCCTGGTTTCGCTCGTGGGCCCCAACAGACCAGGGTTCGCTTCGAGGGTTTCCATCCTTGTCCATAGGCCTTCCCGCATCGTTGGCGGGAAAATCCCCGAAAGACACAGGAGAGGCACCCAGACTGATCCCCGGCGGTGTCGACTCGCTCAGGCGGAAATCTCCGTTCGCCCGGTCAACAAAAAAGGGGCGCATACTCATGTTTCCGCCGGTCGCCACTCCAGCACCCGCCAGGTTGCTTTCCATCAGTCCGATCGTGACCATGGGCGCCCCGAGATCCCCATCGTAATAGGGGTTGCCGCCTGTGTAAAAATTATTTGCCTGTACCAGGTCGGGCTTCTGCCCGCCTCCATTCTCATAAAGACCGTTTCGACTGCCGCTTGCCGCAGAGACGATAATATTGTTCTTGACAACTACCGTCTCCGGTCCGGTCAGCCCGCTCAATCTCACACCCTGCGCGGTGCCTGTACCCAGACCTGACTCGATGGTGTTGTGCACCAGGTAGAGGTTCGACTGGTTCACATCAACAGCATGCGAATCGGTGACCGGTACAATGGCCCCGGCAATCTCGTTGTTTACCCCATACAGTGAAGAACCCGTAATAGAAACTCCGTACCCAGTTCCCGTCGGCTCACCTGCGACAATCCGGGAATTGAATGCAAATATCGAACCGCCCCCGACACACTGGATTCCGTAGCTCGTCGCCGCACCGCTTCCGCCGAAGATCTCGCAGACACCGACCACCACCTCCGAACCGTCGACATAGAGTCCCGAGGCTCCGGCCAGCCCCCCTCCTCTCATGGCGTTGAAGACAAGCAGAGCATCGGAAGCGGTGGAAACATTCACGGCATAATCCTGGCCGTCGAGGACATTGTGTTTTACCGCAGGGGAGGCATTGTTCTGCAGGACCACCGCAGTATTCGGAGCGTTCACCACGAATCCCTCGATCTCGGTGTCCCGGCCGATGGGGACAGCAGTACCATCCATAATAATCGCATCGCCGGCAGGGGCCGGGATTTCCGTTCGGTAATCGGGGTCCTGGAACAGGTAGATATCCCGCCGCTGCCAGTCGTCGACGTGAAATCCCCCGTGTATCGAGATCGGACCGTTGATGGTTATGTTCTCCGAGTATGTACCTGCAGCAACCGCAATGTGGTCACCCGCCGAGGCTTGGTTCACTGCATACTGGATGGTGGCATAGGGGGCTTCTCTGGACCCGTAGCCTGGGGCATCGGTCCCCTTTCCAGCGTGCACGTAAGAGCCGACCTGGAAATCCAGTCTCTCGTTGGTATATCCCTGGTAATATTCGGACTGCGGATCAACGGGGTTGTTGAACTGCCAACAAGAGACGAAAAGCAACAGGACAACAGCAGCAACTGCAGCAAAACCGCCGGCTGCCGCGAACCATTCCGTCGGCCGAAAGCAGCACCTGTTTTTCCTGGAATCTATAGGCATCAGAACCCCCGCAGGGTATACAACCGGTAGTCGATCCTGCGCAGCTCTTTCTGAATCCTTTCGGTATCCGGGGCCGAAACGCTGAAGTATATGCCTGAACCAATGCCGAAGGCTCCCAGTCCCATGGCGACAAAGGCTCCGCTTCGAAGATTCTCCACCAGCCTCCGCAGTTCCTCCGCATCCTCGGTGTAATAAGCGGCATTATAGTCCTGAAAAACACTCTGACCGATAAACAAAAGCCCCGCTGCAGCAGCGAAAGAGGTAACCCCGCCTGTATAACTCAACGCCGCAGCCTTACCATAGGATTTCCGCTTCTCTTCGACCCCTTCCAGACTGCTCAAAAGAAGGTCCCGGTTCACAAGCAGAGCGTTGATCTCTCTTTGGCGTGCCTTTTCGTCCATCGCCCGATCTCCGGCACGGACCTGCCCGCCGGTTCCACCCCCCGCGAAAAACCCTGAATCCCGCCGGTATTCCGGGAGATATGCAGCATCCCGCGCCTTCCTTCCCGGTATATACCGGCCCGGATCACTCGAAGCGGAAAGGAACAGCGGCAGACTGATTCCCACACCCAGAAAACCGGCAGAGGTGAACACGGCGCTGGTAGCAAGGTAGAAATCCGCCCGGTCCCGGAGGGACTCATCAGTCTCTCCGCTGTACCGCCAGTCGCTGTATGCCCCCTCACCCATTGCGTACATTGTCAATCCCAGAGCGAAAGATGCAGCGCCAAAACTCAGCGAAGTATACATTCCCCCCTGGGCCGCCATTTTTTTCCGGCGGGCTTCTTCCAGCTCTTCATCCCGGAAAACAATGGCCCCCGGAAGGACGGGAAGTGAAGACTCCCTTCCTGAATCAACTCGGTGTTCAGCCAGCATCAGAAGGGTCCTGATTCGGGCGCTTTGTTCGACCAGCCCCTGGCTTTCCGCTTCGCCGAGGAGCTGCCGGAGGAAGGCCCGTTCTTCTTCGCTTACAAAGGACTCTTCCCCCAAGCGCTCCTGGGCGGCTTGAAGATCCGCCTCAATCGCCATCCGTTCATCTGAATCCTGTGCTCCGGCAGCAACAGGCAGAACAAATAATATCGCCCATAAAAAACGGAACCGCATTATTTTCCTCCCCCGTCGCCGATCATGGTACGGAGTTCCACCTTCTGTTCAGAAACCTCCGCCCTGGAAAAGAGCGGGTCCAAAAACACCATCGAATCGAGCTCGGCCAAGGCCTCACCGTAACGCCCCTGCGCGGTATATAAATCAGCGAGTTCCTGCCGCGCCTTGTCGTAGGTCCGAACCGTCGGGTATTCCTGCAAAATAAGCTGAAATGTTTCCCGGGCATAATCGGTATTGCCCTGGATTATGTGGATTTTTCCCGTTTTATAGATCGCTTTGGGGACAAGAGGGGAGTCTGGATACCTTTCTACGACCAGGGTAAACTGCTTGATCGCATCCGCCAGACGTCCTAAAGAAAGATACTCATCTCCCAGATCATAGACCTCCGCCGCCCGTGCAAGGGATTTACTACGGTCCAATCTGCCGAGGGGGAGCGCCTGATAAAACTCTTGCCGCTCGCGCTCGAGCATACCCAGATATGCCCAGCCGGCGGCTGAAAGAGAATAGGAAGCAAACGTCATCGGGCGAAAGAACAACTCGCTTTCCGACGGCTCGACAACATCGTTTACCGCCAAAGCCGTAGAAAAGAGAAACATGAGGGGCACCATCACCTCGAGCCCTTCGATCAAAGATTCCTTCGGATAAACAGGTTCGATCGAGACCAGGTTTTTCGTTTCCCGGGAAAGATCATCCTGCATCCTGTCTTCTTGCCCTTCGGGTTCCCGGCTGAAGCGATACGCCCCCTCCGGCAGCCGGAGGTAGTTCTCCCGGGTATTCACCTCGCCGCCGGCCATGCGAACCCGTTCTTCCCCGGCCACTCCCAAGGTAATCGTGTACTCTTCCAGATCAGGACTGATATGAGCCGGCGTACCTGCGGTCAACACGACAGTCCGCCTCGTATCCCGAAATCCGGGTTTGACCAGAAGCACATCATGTTCGCCTGCAGGCAGCGTATGAAACACGGCCGGCGTCTGCATTCCCGTATCCTCACCATCGATGAGAATTCCGGCCCGAATAGGAGAAGAGTTTACAAACAGGATGGCCGCTTCTCTTCCCTCCGCCCACAGCCCTCCTCCGCTGCCTGTACTGAGGAGCAGGAAAAAGGCCGCCGAGAGGACGGAAATGGCAAAACCTCGGGAACATAAGGCTCGAACCTTGCTAAACACACTCATAACCTTTACAAGTATCGGCTAGTGGCCGTATTTTCGGCAAGTCCCACAGAACCTTTTCAACGAGCCCCTCTCTGGTTGACACACTCAGAGCCAATCGGTAGGATTCTTTCGGCGAATGGTTCTCAGTGTCGCAGCTTTTCCCACAACAGCCGAATGAACAGCTTCCACGTCAGGCATCAGGCTATCAGACATCAGACACGTGCCATTCCCGTGCCCCGGTAGCTCAGCAGGATAGAGCAACTGCCTCCTAAGCAGTAGGTCAGCCGTTCGAATCGGCTTCGGGGTAATAGGTAATTGTTTTAATTGTATGGAGTGTGACAAGTTACTTGTGAAAACTCTCCGCTTCATACATACCCATAAAGCCTATCTTCGAAATTGATGACCATTTGTGAGTAGTTCTTCCTCAGAACCGCATTTTATAGTTCCTTTTTTTCATTCGGATCATAATAAATTGCCGAAAAGGGGGTCAAAACTACTTGCCATTTCCACCTTGTACGCTTCCATTGCGACCTTGAATTTGATCGCCTTGTTCCATGTTGTGCGTCGTCTTCCCATGGTGTAAAACTTCCGATTCCCATTACAACGCAATCTATCAGCGTTGTCCAGTTTTCGGGGTCACCTAAAGCCTATTTTATTACTCACATATCTTTATGGGCACCTCTAAAAACTAGAGGAATTTCCCAAAATTCCTAATTGTGGTATCCTCCTGACAGGAGGATGTGAGATGGCACAGCAAAAAGGTTTTTTCGATGAAGATTTCCGTCTTGAGAAAATCAGCAAGCAAGGAGACCCGCTACGGAAGTTGGATGAGTTCATCGATTGGGAGATGTTCCGTCCAATCCTCGAGAAAGCCTTTAGGAAAGAAGCAAAAGGACCTGGAGGTAGACCTCCATTTGACTACGTGATGATGTTCAAGATACTTGTGCTGCAACGACTGTATAATCTATCCGATGCTCAGATGCAATTTCACATCCTCGATCGACTTTCTTTTATGCGATTTCTCAGCCTGCAGATAAACGATATTGTACCCGATGAGAAGACCATCTGGCATTTTCGTGAGACCCTCACGAAAAAGGGGAAGATTGAAGTACTATTCGAAAAGTTCCGCTCTTTTCTCATGGATCAAGGTGTCATTGCCCAGAGCGGAAACATAGTAGATGCCAGTTTTGTCGAAGCACCGAAGCAACGCAATAGCAGAGAAGAGAACGAAGAGATAAAGAACGGTAAAACTCCTGAAGATTGGAGAGATTCTAAGAAAAGCCAGAAGGACACCGATGCAAAATGGACAACTAAAGGTGGAAACCGGTATTACGGATACAAGAATCATATAAAGGCCTGTAAGAAGACGAAGCTCATTAAAACCTATGGGGTAACTGATGCCTCGGTTCATGATTCTCAAATTCTGGAAGAACTATTAGAGGAAGAGGATTCTCACCACGAGATCTATGGTGATGCCGCTTATTCCGGTAATCCGATAAAGGATGTGTTAGATACCAAAAATATCCGCAGCAGGATTCACGAAAAAGGATACAGAAATAAACCGCTTACGGAAAAGCAGAAAGCGAAGAACAAGAAAAAGTCGAAAGTGAGGGCTCGTGTAGAGCATATATTCGGCTTTATTCATAATAGCATGAACGGTTCAATGGTACGGTCTATAGGAAAGGCAAGGGCTGAAGGAATAATCGGACTAATGAACCTTACCTACAATATGAACCGTTTCATACAGCTGCAGAGGACATGATGATGAAGCAAGGAACGGTCATTACCCCTCTTAGGGATAATGATAAATGGAATACGGTAGTTACCCTGTCTAAGGATATTGGTAACTTCGTTAAGAATTTCGATCAGACCCTCAACCACTCATTTTTGAGTGTTTTTAGAGGTGCCCTTATTGAAAATAGCAAGGATTAAAATTATAATCTCTTTTAAGAAAATACCCCTTTGGCTATTTTCGTCGTTTCGGCTACCGCGAAGCGGCATGCGAAACTATTACATAAACAAAGGTGATCAGTTGTGAAGGACAAGATCCTCCTCGTAGAAGACGAAGCAATCATCGCCATGACAACCGCTAAGATGATCGGAAAACATGGTTATGAAGTGGTAACCGCTCATAAAGGCGAAAAAGCTGTTAAAATAGCAGAAGAAGACCCCGCTATTTCCCTCATCCTCATGGATATAGACCTCGGTAGGAGTATGGACGGGACCGAAGCAGCTCAAAAGATACTCGAAGAACAAGACATACCTATTATCTTTCTCACAAGCCACTCGGAGAAGGAATATGTAGATAGGGTAAAGGAAATAACTCGTTACGGGTATGTCCTCAAGAACTCCGGAGAGTTCGTACTCATAGAATCCATCAACATGGCATATGAACTATTCGAGGCAAACCAGCATAGAAAACGACATGAGCAGGAGTTAGAAAACACGGTCGAAGCACTGAGGGCCACAAATGAAAATCTCCTTCAAAAAGAAGAAGACCTGCGGGAAAATAATAGAGCTCTTCGAACCTTGAGCGAATGCAATCAAGTACTTGTACGGGATAATACCGAGAGTGAACTCGTACAAGAAATTTGCGAAGTAATTGTCGAGAAGGCGGGATACAGGCTTTGTTGGGTGGGATACATAGAGGGTAAGGGAAAAGAGAGAATAATAGTACCTGCCGCACGCTCGGGATTTGGAAATGACTATGTAGAGAACTTAATGATAAAAGTCGAGGTTGGCCCTACCAGTAAAGGTCCAACAGCAACGGCGGTTCGCACAAAAGAACCCTCCGTGGTACTTCGTATTCTTGATAATCCCGATTACACACCATGGAGGGAAGCTGCCATAGAACATGGGTATCAATCCTCAATCGCCCTTCCCCTGATGGAGGATGGTGAAGTCTTTGCGGTACTCAACATGTATGCCGTAGAGGCGGAAGTTTTCGAAGAAGAAGAAAAAAAATTGTTGGTCGAACTTTCTGAAGACCTATCATATGGGATAAGAAGTATCCGAACGAGAGAAGAAAAAGAACAAAATGAAAAACTTTTAGACAACATAATCGAAAACATACCGATAGGATTACAGATTTTCGATAGAGACGGCTACTCATACAGAATAAATAAAAAACAAAAGGACTTATTAGGACTACCATCTAAAGACGAGGGGATTGGAGAGTTCAATGTGCTGACCGATCCCTACAGCATCGAACATGGTGCCGATAAACTGTACAGACAGGTCTATAACGGCGATTCCTTTATCGATATGGAAAATGAATACAACTTCGATATTCCGGTTAACAAGTGGGAGACTCGAAAAGAGAGGCGTGTTTTCAATGAATCGATCTTTCCCGTTTTTACTCAAGACAACCAAGTCGGCTATGTAGTCTCGTTGCTCTCCGATGTAACCGAGAACAGACAAATGGTAGAAGAGCTAAAGGCAAGCGAAAAAAAATTCAGCTCTCTGTTCAATTCTATGACGGAAGGGGTAGGTATCCATCAGTTGCTGTATAGTGATTCCGGCAGCCCATACGACTACATAATAAAAGATGTAAATCCTGCATATGAGAAAATACTCGATCTTAACAAAAGCGAAATTCTTGATCAACTTTCTACTGAGGTTTACCACACTAAGGAACCGCCTTTTCTCAAGAACTTTTCGGAAGTGATTGAAACAAAGAAGCCTTATCAGTTTGAGACCTACTACAGACCAATGAATAAGCATTTTTTGATATCCGTTTTTCCTATGGGACAAGATCACTTTGCTACTGTCTTTATGGATGTTACAGAACAAAAAATGAAAGAAGAGAATCTGCGAACAACTCTCCATTCAATAGGCGACGCGGTAATATCAACCGATACGGGCGGTACTATAACAAGAATGAATCCGGTTGCAGAGAGCCTAACGGGCTGGTCTGTTGACGCTGCAAAGGGAAAAAGCCTCGATAAAGTATTTCACATAATACAAGCTGATACCCGAGAGCTCGTCGATAATCCGGTAAAAAAAGTCTTGCAAACGGGTGAGATTGCAGGACTGGCAAATCACACAGCGCTTATCTCTAAAGAGGGACATGAATATCAGATTGCAGACAGTGCTGCCCCTATCAAGGATGATGTAGGAAATATTAATGGTGTTGTACTCGTCTTTAGGGATGTAACCGAAGAATATGAGAAGGAACGACAAATAAAAAAGAATGCTTATCTTCTTGAAGAAACTCAAAAACTCGCTCACATAGGGAGTTGGAAGTTAGATCTTGCTACATATAAATTATCCTGGTCGGATGAGGTCTACCGAATCTTTGGTTTACAGCCGCAAGAGTTTGGAGCCACCTACGATGCATTTTTAGGGGCTGTACACCCTGAAGACCGAGAAAAAGTAGATGAGGCCTATACTGATTCGATCCAACAGAACCAAGGCGGCTATGAAATAGAACATCGAATAGTACGTAGGAATACCGGAGAGATACGGTACGTACATGAAAAGTGTACTCATGTAAAAGATGAGAATGGAAAGATAATACGTTCCATGGGAATGGTTCAGGATATTACTCACCAAAAAAGAGCTCAAGAAGAGTTACGGAAAAGTAAAGACAGGTACAAGAGATTGGTAAACAACTCTCCAAATCTGATAATGGAGACCGATGTCGATACTCATGAGGTTATAAGCTGTAATCCGGCGATGGCAAAGAATCTCGGTACTACAATAGAAGATATCATAGGCAGAAAAATTGACGAGTTTATTCCATCCGATATTCTGCTAAAACGAGTGGAAGTAAGTCAGAAGGCCATCGACACCGGAACTGTACAGACATTGGATGATGAGCGAAGAGGAAAATATTTTCATACCACGTACATACCTGTAATCCATGCAGAAAGACGAAGTATACAGACAATTACCATCGATATCACGGACAGTAAGACCGAATATGAAAAACTTCAGGAGACAAGAAAACGTTTCGATCTTGCAATAGAAGGGACTGGTGCAGGGCTGTGGGACTGGGATATGAAATCCAACAGGGTTGTCTATTCACAGAAATGGAAGGAAATGCTCGGATATGAAGACCATGAAATAGAGAATTCGTTTTATGGCTGGAAGAAGTTGTGGCATCCCGATGATGCAGCACGTATCGAAAGGGCGATGAGCGACTATTTGGAAGGGAAGACAGAAGACTATGAGATAATCCATCGCCTGCTTCACAAAGATGGTACGTGGAGATGGATCCTTACCAGAGGAGGTATACTGAAAGATCCGGAGGGAAACCCGTATCGTTGGGTAGGAACCAACCTTGATATTACCAATAGTAAGCAAAATGAGGAGGATCTAAAAAAAGCATTAGAAGAGAAAGACTACCTCATGAAAGAACTAAATCACAGGGTAAAAAACAATCTCAATTTGGTCACCTCATTGATAGACCTTAAAGCTTCGGAAACGGACGAAGATTTATCGGATATATTGAACCAGGTAAATGCAATCCGTCTTATTCACGAAAAGTTGCATCAGGGAGAAGATGTGAACAAAATATCAATCAGGCAATACCTCTCGGATCTTTTAGAGACTGTGTTTTCCTCTTTTCATAATAAAGATGTAGAAATACATATTGATGCAGCTGATATTGCATTAGAAACGAAGAAGACAATCCCGTTAGGGTTGATTGTGAATGAAATTGCTACGAACGCGATAAAACATGGGTTTAATGACGTAGATACTCCCTGGTTCTCGGTGAAGATAAAAGATGTGGCGAAGCAGACCTTAGAGATAGCGCTATCTAATTCGGGAAATCCTTTTCCAAAGGATATTGATATACAAAGACCTGATAGTTTGGGATTACAACTTATCAACACTCTCGTCGATCAAATAGGCGGCACTATAGAACTTCAGAGGGAGCCGAATCCGGTATTTACGATCAGGTTTCCAACAGAAAAGGAATCGAATGAATTTCACCACTAAAATCACTCTTTCCCTAATACTCTTCTCTTCACTCTTGCTGTTGGCTTCAAGCTACTTTTTCTATACAAACTCCACAGAAAAATTACAGCACAGTTCTATTAGCTACGCGCAGAGTAGCATAGAAATGGCTTCTACTCACTTTACCCACATTTTACTAGAAAAGATCAAAAGTGCCGAATCAATTGTTCAGAGTACCGAGCTTATTGAATCGTTAAAAAGAAGTAACAGACGTTTTTCCTCTTTGTCGTTACCTGAAAGAGAAGAGTACATAGATAAATTAAATACTAAATGGGTAAACAGTGACGGGGATGACCCATTTGTGAAGCACTACCTGAATAACGATACTGCTCTGTATCTGAAACGTCAGGGGCAAGGACCCGAGTACGGTGAATTATTCCTCACCAATCAATATGGAGCACTGGTTGCTTCAACAAATAAACTGACTACCCTAGCACATTCTCATAAATACTGGTGGAAAGACTCATTTGCAGATGGAAAGGGTTCTATATTTATTGACGACAGAGGGTACGATACCAGTGTCGGTGGTTATGTATTGGGAATAGTCGTACCGGTCTATTACCAGGAGAATGTAATCGGTATCCTCAAATGTAATGTGAATATCATGAGCTTTCTCAGAGAACTACTACGTTATGGAGAAACCATAGGAGAAGATTGGAATATCTCCATAATAAGATCCGGGGGGAGAATTGTAATCGGTGAGGGTGTCGAACCATTGAGTGAAAAATTACCCGACAGTCTCCTTGACTCTTTTACAGAATCAACTGGGCATACTTTTTTTAGAGGAACTGAGTCCGATGAAGAAAGCTTGTATGTATATAAACCGATAGATGCTACCAGCGAACATTCTGCTTTTTCTTTCGGCGGTAGTTATGAATCGTTAGACCACAAGATGGGAAACAGAGGTGAGTATTGGATTATTCTGGGTGATATAGAGAGCTCATCGCTTTTCGAAGACTCGAGAGAATTGTTGGTATCACTCTATCGATTTTTCATTCCTTTCATAATTGTTCTTATCTTTCTTTCTTTTTTGGTGAGTAAAAGGTTGACAAAAAATATAAACAAACTTACTCAAGGAATATCATCTCTAAGAGAAGATAACCTGAAATTTGATGTCCGAATAAAAAGTAAGGATGAAGTCGGAAAATTGGCTGAAGAGTTTCACAATATTATAAGCAAACTAAATGAGACTCTTGTATCTAGAGACCAATTAATTACCAAAGAGAGTGAATTAGAAAACAGTCTCAGAGAGAAAGACTACCTCATGAAAGAACTCAACCACCGAGTAAAAAACAACCTTGCTATGGTATCCTCGCTTATAAGTTTGAAAGACTCGGAGACCGAGGTTGATCTCTCCGATTTAACACACAGAATAGATGTAATTAAGTTGG
>JAIPGG010000061.1 GCA_021736255.1 Spirochaetales bacterium
TTCTGGTAGGTTTTACTCAGTGCATCCTTTCCGCCTCTCCGGAAATCATCGATAAGGGTTTCCCAGCTTCCCTCTCCCTCGCCGACAACCACCGAATCACAGTGCTCGAGGGCCTCATCAACCATATAGCTGACGTGGGGACCACCCATGACCACAGGAACGCCGAGTTCCTGAAAACCGTCCCCGATCTCGTACGCCCGGGGGGCCCCGGCGCTGGTGGCCGTTATACCGACAAGATCGGTGTCGGTATCGAAGGTAACTTCTTCGATACCTTCATCGATAAAATCGATCTCAATATCCGAGGGAGTTACGGCGGCTATATTCTGCAATCCCAGGGGCGGAACACTGAAAACTCTCGAGCGTTTCCGCCTGCTTTTATACTCTTTTTTCCAGCCTGGTGCTATTAACGTAATTTTCATAACAGTAATTATGGTATCTCATTGTCTTTGAAAGGGCAAGGGATTGTTCAAAGTGGTTTCTGCAGGGTTTCGCCGTTCGGTTTTGCTTTTCTGTTATGTCATGCCGATAATTATATGCAGGAGGAAGTTATGGATGCATTGAAAGAACTCAACATTTTTATCGACTGGATTTATCAGCAGCTCTATGCCCTCAGCAGCATGAGCGGGCTTTCTGCAGGAATTCTCGGAGTCCTGATCGGGTTGGTTTTCCTCTTTGCAGGATATCGGCTTCGAAAGCTCACCCTTTTTCTTGCCGGGTTTCTTGCAGGTTTCCTCCTGTTAACCTTTATCGGCGGGAACTACCTCGAAATATCCGCCGGCTATCAGATCGGAGCGGCCCTTGTAGGCGGGCTGGTGCTTGGTATACTTGCTCTGTTTATTTATCGATTTGCCCTGTATCTTCTGGGTTTTGCCCTCGGCGGGTATCTTGGGTACGCAGTAGCAATGCAGTATCTCGACAACCCGGTTTGGGGTATCCTGATCGGTGTGGTCCTGGCGCTCATTCTCGGTATGATTATTCCGCTTTTGGAGCGCCCGCTTTTCATTGTCATCAGTGCGCTGGTCGGATTTTTTACCTTCCGGCTGGGCCTGGGGCTGCTGATCAGCGGCAGTGAAACCATCCTTCTCGAAGAAATCGTGTCTGTAGTTCTCCTGCTCGTTGGTATTTTCTTTCAGTTCCGCAGCACCCGCCACCTGCGGGATCGAAGGGAAGAAAAAAAGCACAGAGAAAGACGATTAAACAGGGATTAAACCGGCTTAATACTCCGGCCGTATAAGCCGTGAACCCTGGCCGATACCGTACTGCAGTTTTTCGGTTCTTCCCTTATCCTGAAACGGGATGCCTTTCCGGGTAAGGATCTCGCGGACTCTGCGGATGTACTCTTCTTCGACCTCGAGCTCGATTTGCTTCTCGATTTCGGGCCATTCTGATTCGGGTACATCCCTCAGTTCTTCTGAGGTGAACCGATAATCAAGACCTCCGGCAAAGAAGATGCCCATCCCCTGGGAAGCTGCAAATGTCTCCTCGTTTTCCAGGGTATCCTCTACGTGCTGAGGAAAATCAAGATTATCCAGATATTCATTCACGGCTTTCCGAATTAATTCGTTTCGATCCATAGTGAACCTCGCTCCAGCTCTGCTCTGCTCTCTATATCACTTCATCGTCAGGTTAAATACACCGTCCCAGTTTGCTGCGGGCGGTTTTTTCTTAAACTTTTTGCAGCGATCCAGAAAAAGATTCGACGGGCCGTCTTCGGGAAGAATCCGTTTAACCTCCTGAAATCTGTTTTCCGCTTTATCCCAGCTTTTCTCTTCGAAATGTTTCAGCCCCTCGTGGAATACTTCTATTGCCTCGTTCATTTCCGATGGGGTCTCAGAGCGTTCATCGACCAGTTCGTAGAGCCGTACCGGTTTGTTGATCCCTACAACACGGACACGGTCCAGCATTCTTACGCTTATGTCGTTTTCGGCTTCTTTGTAGGTATCCTCTGAAATAAGCAGCCAGGTTCCGTACTGCTTGTTTACCCCTTCAAGGCGTGCGGCGAGGTTGACTGAATTGCCCATGATAGTGTAATCCATCTTCTTTGCCGTACCCATGTTTCCGACGACCATCTCTCCTGTATTCACCCCGATTCGCGTATAAAGGGGGGTCGGGCTCAAATTCTCCTGCAGAAAATGTTCATTCAATATTCGCTCCATTTTCTTTATCCGTACAGCCGATAGACATGCACGCTTTGCATGGTCCTGGAACTCGATAGGGGCTCCGTAAAAGGCGATGATCGCATCACCTTCGTATTTATCGATGGTTCCGTGCAGTGAGAGAATAATGTCGCTCATATCGGTCAGATAGGCATTGAGCAGTTTGACCAGATCGGAGGGGTCGAGATGCTCCGACACCGTGGAGAAACCCTTAACGTCGGAAAAGAAAGCAGTCATGTGTTTCTTCTCGCCGCCGAGATTGAGTTTGTCCGGATCGGTGAGCAGGTCATTGATTACATCGGTGGACAGGTAATGAGAAAAGGCATTGCGGATGTAATTCTTCTCTTTGGCGGTAATCATGAGTTTGAAAACCAGGAGCATCAGAAATGTAGCCCCTGTCGATATCAGTGCCGGGAGTACCGGTACGTAGATGCTGGTAACAAGAAAAAAGCCGATTAGCCCGCCGACTAGAACCAGAAGAATAATGATCCCGGTTATCGTTGCTCCGACCGGTTCCATGTTTCGAATAGCAAAGAACAAAAGGGCGGTCAGGGCTAAACCGATCAACAGAGAGTACCAGAGGGGCAGTTCATCGATAAAGCTCCGGGTAAGGATACTGTTAATAACTGCGGCATGTGTGCCCACATTATCGTAGACCTTTTGGAAGGGGTTTACACCTCGGTCTGTGGTTGATGTACCTGTGTGCCCGACAATTATGAATGCGCCTTTGATATCTTCCTCGAGGCGCGTGCGTGTTTTTACGAGGTTGTTATAAATCTCGCGAGTTGAGTTGAAGGTTGTTTTTACATCGTTGCGAACCTGTTCATAATATACCGCCTCGTCTGAACCGGGTTCTGCAGCCGAAAGAGCCCCTTCGATATCGGAGATCATTTCCTGCTGGGCATCTCCGTTAAGAAATTTCCCGGTTTCAGTAAAGAAAAATTCGCGAACCTGCCGGTATTCTTCGATTTCCGTCGGTTCTTCCTCTTCCAGCATTTGCTCCCGCAGTCTTTCTGCATACCGGTAGGGCTCGAGAAGTCCGGTATCTCCCCGGTAGTAACTCAGCATTCCGCTGGATTCCATGATCTGCAGATTGTGGATCAGGGAGTCGACCTGCCGGTCATGCAGGACGAGGTAGTAGTAGGAGAGGTGGCGGAAGCTGTCTGCGAACGTGCTTTTCGGCCAGGTGATCAGAAAGTTGTGTTCCGGGGTTAAGGGGAGAGAGATGTCTTGAGGCTCTTCTCCGGGAATCCGGGCTGATTCAAGTACTATGCTCTTGTTTTCGAGCCGTATCGAGGGGGAGCCGAGAAGATCGAGAAGGGGACGGAAGGCAAGCTGTCCAAAAAAATTATCCTGGTAACTTCTCAGCAGGTTCACACGGCGTCTGACACCGTCCTCATCAATGATGATGTTGGGAAAACCTGCTCCTCCCGCACGGGAAAGGATAGGCAGAATCGCCGGGCGTATGTCTCCTGCGGGTTTTGACCAGGAGGCATTGTTTTCTACTGAGGGAAGAGAAATCTCGGAAAGGGCATATTGTCGGAGTTCTTCCGGTACGTCTTCATCTTCTTCATCAAGCATGTTGACGGTAAAATATGAATCTTCGAAGTAGGCAGCGCCGCGGCCGAGCAGGAGATCGTTATTTCTTGCAATCTGCCGGATGGCCTTCCGCAGTTTTTCCTTCGATTCGTTCGTCATTCCAATCAGATCCGCCACGAAACCCTCGGCCTGATCGGCAGGAATTGCGCCGGAAGCAACAGCCTGGAAGAGGTCCTGAACATTCATGTTAATGTTTTGAAATTCCTGATCCAAAAGGTCCGGTATTTCTTCGTTGAGCACTTCCTGGTTAACTCCAAGGGGGCTTTTTTCGGTGTATTCGATATCGAATACAACGTAGTCGGTAGAGAATTCCTTCATCAAAATAAGGCCGTTCGCCATGTAAGAACGGTTCCAGGGCCAGGTTCCCACTTTTGCAATTGCAAGGTCATCCACATCGAGTAAAAGAATTCGATCGTCTTCTTCCACCTGCGGTTTCATGTGGAGAAAGAGATCGTACATGCCGTGTTCGGCAGTCGAAAGCAGGCCGGCCAGGCTCAAGACGCTCACTGCTGCCACAATGAGAATAGGTATCAGAAAATCGAAGGCTATCTTTTTTTTCATACCGTTTTACTCCTTTCCCTGTTTTTCCGGCAGTCCCTCTTTGTGAGTATATTGGCATACACCCAGGAAGTATAGGAAAAAAAATTTCCTGCGTCGAACCTGTTTGAAGAGCTCTTGACGTTCATGAGTTTTCGGGATGAATATGAAGCAGTTGGATTCCCAACAGGCCGGCGCGACAGGACGAAAGGAGTCAAGGATGAACGATAGGAAAGCGCACTCGGATAAGACCCCCGGAGCTTCGTACTCGTGGGCCGGCGTAGGGAAACCGGTTCCCCGTGCTGCTGCAATCCACGATCTTTCCGGTTTCGGACGAGCTTCTCTAACCGCTATAATCCCGATCCTTTCCACCATGGGGGTTCAGGTCTGCCCCGTGCCCACCGCTATCCTTTCGAGCCATACCGGCGGTTTTGAGGGCTACAGCTACGTGGATTTTACCGACAGTTTGACCGATTATATCGAACACTGGAACCAACTCGACCTCGATTTCGATGCAATTTACAGCGGTTTTCTCGGTTCCGCTCGACAGATCGAGATCGTCCTTGCTTTCATACGCCGTTTTCGCAGACCCGGGCAGCTTGTCGTTGTGGATCCGGTTCTCGGTGATGACGGCCGGCTTTACGGACCGATTACTATGGATCTGGTTCGGGAGATGAAAAAGCTGGCCGCCGAAGCAGAGGTAATAACGCCGAATATGACCGAGGCGGCGTTTCTTTTGGAAGAGGGGTATAGAGAGGACCTCGATATTGATACGGTAAAACAATGGGCGCGTCGTCTTTCGGAAAACGGCCCGAACCAGGTGATTATTACAAGTGTTCCGGGTGATGAAGGAGGATCAACGGCGGTAGTTGCCTACAATCGCAGAGACGAGCGGTTCTGGCGGGTTGATTGCAGCTATGTTCCGGCGATATATCCGGGTACCGGAGATGTTTTTACCAGTGTGATCGTCGGCAGTATTCTTCAGGGCGATAGCCTCCCTCTGAGCCTGGACCGGGCGGTCCAGTTTGTTTCACAGGGAGTAAGGGCGACCTTCGGCTACGACCTTCCAAAACGGGAAGGTATCCTTCTCGAGCGGGTGCTCCAGAATTTGCGAGCCCCTATTGTGTCCGCTTCCTACGAGCTTCTCGAGTAGATATTCGCCTTCGGGCTCGGGCAGAGAAACCCCTCCCCGCAGGCCGGCGCCGCTTTTGTGATCAGCTGTTGGTATAGAAATCGGGATCGATCTGTTTGAGTCCTTCGATGCTGATGGCGGCTTGGTTTGCAAACATCTGAAGAACCTGGAACTCTTCGGTATTGATAGACCCGTTTTCCGAGCTGCGGTCTATTCCAATGACCCCGATATTCCTGTTCCTCAGCTGCAGGGGAGCAAGAGCAAAGGGATTGAGGCCGATCTGATGGGCAAGTTCCTTGTTGATCAACGAACTGTGTTCAGGATGGGTTATATTGTAGGCCTTCCCTTCGACTGCCGCTCGAGCTGCGAGCCCCGCTTCAGGATCGAGGGGCATGTCGATCGAGGATTCCGAAGGCCTTTCGGCGCTGTTGTCTTTCCCCCGTTCTTTCACACTGAAAAGATGAAGGTGCGATTGATCGATGTTCAGATAGAGCAGGGCCCTGTCGAGATTGAGATGCTCGAGCAATTCGCTGAGGATGTATTCGACGATTTCCCGTACGGTTGTAAAAGAACTCAGGGCTTTACTGGTTTTATAGAGCAAAAGCATGGTGCTGTTCTTTTTTTTGAGGACCTTGTTGGCAGCCTTTAGTTCTCTCTGCTGCGATTTGGTCAAGCTAATGAGATAGGAGGCCAGAGCGGCAAATGCAAAAAACGAAAAAACAGTGAACACCCAATTCAACACGATATAGGAATAATTTTTTTGGAGCCCGCTGAAGGGACTGAAATAGTCCTGGTGGGGCAGAATATTCAGCCATTCAAAAAGGACGATCAGGGTAAAGAGAACTGCTGAAATTCCGGCGATGACATAGGTCATGCGTCCGCTTACCATAATTGCCGCCGAAAAGATTACAAAAAAGAACAGGAAGGCAAAGGGGCTCGTTATTCCACCTGTCTTGTAGACAGTAAGGGTAAAATGAACCACATCAATCAAGAGCTGGAGGAGAACCAGAGGCCGGAGATCCCGAAGGCGTTTCAGCAGAATGGTATAGCCAAGGTTCAATAGCAGCACGGCCACAAGATTGATTCCATTGACAATGAGTTGATTTTCCGAGAAAAGGGACTGCTGAGAAAAACCGAATAGTCCGGCCACAAACATGAACAAGAAGATGCTCGGCGAAACAAAGTACCTGATTTTGATGATCAGCTGAATGTTTTGTTTGGTTTCTTCATGTGTGGAGAGAACAGTCGAACTCTTTCCGAGGAAACTGAAGGGATCATACATTTCATACTTACTATCGCCGGATTTTTTTCATTTTTCAAGAATGGATGCGGAAAAAAGTATACTTGACGAATTGGAGAAACGGTCATAAAGTATGTGCGAAGTCTTATGGATGAAAGCACGCAGTGGAAAAAACAGGTAAACTCGAAGCTGTCGGAGGGGGATACTCCTCCTGCATGTGCAGAGGTTCTCCGGCAAGGTCTTCATCTCCTCAATGAAACAGAAAATGAGCTTCAAAAGAGTCTTGAAAACAACCGCAATCTCATAAACAAATTCCGCAGTTCAGAGCGGAGAAGAAAATTTCTGAAAAATCGGTTGATTTATCACGAGAAAACCGGATTGCCGAATCATACGGTTCTCGACGCTGAAATCAACAAAATTTTTGCAGAAGCGAATCAACTTTCTTCGGGCCGTACCATTACCGTCTTTTTTATCAGTCTCGATCGAAGCTATGAGGTTATCCGGCGAAACCTTCCTGATACGATCGGGGAGTGGATTCTGTACTCTACAGCCGAGCGGCTGAAGAGTTATGCGCCAAAGAATTCCCGGATCTATCAGTCGAGAGACAACGAGTTCATGCTTCTTATCATGAATCCTGTCGAAGAGATAAGCGATGAGGAAAGGGCGAAAGAGCTTCATAATATCGTAGAGGACAATTATCGATTTCCCGGTTACAGCGTTTCTATCGGATGCTTCATCGGATATTCCCGGTATCCGGATCATGGTTCTACCAAGGGGGCCCTTTTGAAGAATGCGGACCTCGCCCTGGGCGCGGCCCGGGAACGGAACGTTCCCTACATGGAGTATCACCAGGAACTGGCGGACGAGGTCGTCGAGCGGATGGAGCTGCAGAACAGCATTATCCGGGCATTGGAAGAGCAGGCTATCCAAGAGATCAATAAGCAGTTCTCGCTGTTTTTCCAACCAATAGTAGAGGTTTTTGATGTTCAAGGGAAGCAGGTCAATTACCGCATCGTGGGCCATGAAGCTCTGATCCGCTGGAATCATTCAACGAAGGGAAGCATCTCTCCCGATCGGTTTATCCCGCTTGCTGAAGAAAGCGGACTTATTATTCCCATTGGGAACTGGGTCTTCTACCAGGCGACTCAGGAGATAGAAGAATGGACCGAGACCGGAGAAGATCCGCTCTTTCTCGCGGTCAATCTATCACCGCGACAATTCAAGGATACCGAACTCACTGAAACGATATCAAGGGTCGTCGATAATTCCCGCATAGACCCTTCACTCCTGCATATTGAAATTACCGAAACAAGCGTAATGGACGATCCGGAGGAGGCCGAACAAGTTATCAATTCCCTGAAATCTATTGGTGTCGGGATCGTCATGGATGACTTCGGGACCGGTTATTCCTCCCTGTCCATACTTCAGCAGTTACCGATCGACACGATCAAGATAGATCGGAGTTTTGTAGCCGATTGTCAGGAAAACGAATCGAATCGGGGAATAATACGTGCCATAATCGGTATGGCCGAAAGCCTGAAGGTCCAGGTTATTGCCGAAGGGATCGAGACACCGCAACAGGCGGAGTATCTTTTCAAGACCGGCTGCAGGTATATGCAGGGGTATCTTTTTTCTAAACCTATGAGCCGCGGAGATGTCTTGCGGCATTTAAAAGACGGGAACAGACCGGCTTCTCCAGCCGATATATCCCTCTAAGGACTCTCCCATCCCTTCGGAGAGGAGGGAATTACCGCCTCGAATGATGCGCTTTCTCGGGGTGCCGACATCATGGGCTCGACTGCCTGTTTCCATTCTGCATAATGAGCGGTTTCCTTGTGAGAAGTGGTGGCTGCTTCGGATGTGTAGACTTCGTACAATACATAGTGACCGGGATTATCGGTATCTCGAACAAGGTCGAAACGGAGAATACCCGGTTCCCGGATGGAATCCTCATGGTTTTTTTGGGTAGCAGTTTCGAACTCATTCCTGTATTCCTGTTTTACCTGGACATGGATAATTCGTACAATCATATTCTTTTCCTCCACCTTCATGCTATGGGAAAATCTGGTATTTTTCCAGTTCTTGGTCTATAGTTTTCCTATGAGTTCAAGAGTACCACGCTTATGGTTCATGATCCTATTTGCATTCCTTTTGGTTCCTCTCGTAGGGTTGTCGGCCCTTCCGGAAGGAAGTATCTCCTCTACTGCTCACGATGATTATATTCTCTGTGCCGCCCTTTCAGCGGATGAAACAATACTTGCCACCGGTAGTGCGGATGGGACAATACGCCTCTGGGATATGGAAGACGGATCGCCGATCCGGCGTTTGAGAGGGCATACGGATTATGTACGGTCCGTTGTTTTTTCCCCGAACGGAGAACAGCTGGTGTCCGGGAGCGACGACGGAACGGTTAGGGTATGGAATGTCGAGTCGGGAGTCTTGATGCAGGTACTCACCGGCCACAGCGACTATGTGCGGAGTGTAGATGTCTCTCCCGACGGGAGCCTTATCGCATCAGCCGGCGATGATGCTACTGTACGGATATGGAAATTACAATCCGGTGCTGTCGAATATGTTCTCCGTGGACACCAGGATTATGTGCGGTCCGTTGCATTCTCTCCGGACGGTCGCCATCTGGCTAGTGCCGGCGACGACACAACGATCCGCCTTTGGGACATGGAAAGCGGCCGCTTCATCCGTTCTCTTCGCGGGCATACCGATTATGTTTTAAGTGTTGCTTTCAACCGGGAAGGGGACCGCTTGGTTTCCGGCAGCTCAGACGGCACACTCAGAATCTGGGAATCCGAAAACGGCAGACTGATAAAAACCATCGAAGGGAACTATCAAACCGTGAGGACGGTTGTGTTCAATCAAAATCATCTTGCTGCAGGTTTCGATGACGGGATGGTGCGGCTCTGGAACGAGAACGGCGAAAGGTTACTCTGGGAAGAGCAGTTGCATAAAGATTATGTCAATCAGGTTGTTTTTTCCTCAAACGAGGAAGTCATGATTTCGGTCAGCGATGATTATACTATTGCCTTCATCTCTCGAGAGACCGGAAAGGAAACAGCCAGGATCGGCGGCTCTGCCGGCGGCAGAGGGCTTCCTGCTGTCCCGTTGTTTACCGATACCCATATTCTAAACGACGGCGGGGTTTTAGCGGTTTCTACGGCCGGGAATCTTTGGCGAATGAATGCGGATACTGGAACCAAAATATACCAGATTTCCGTGGAGGATACTCCTCTCTATGCTGTGACCGCTACAACAGGATCCGATTTGGGGGCCCTCGGCGGCCGTCAGGGGGGTATTTATCTCTTTGATCCTGTTGCAGGCTCTGCTGTGGCCGCTCTCGGACGCCACGACGGTGCGGTTATGGCTCTGGATTTTAATCCTGACGGGTCTCTGCTGGCATCGGCCGGAGAGGATCAAGATGTCATGCTCTGGTCGATCGAAAGCGGAGAAATGGTGCAGAAACTGAGGGGGCCGACCGCCCCGGTGGAGGGTCTCGATTTCAGTCCGGAAGGGAAATATCTTGCCGGGGCTTCCGGAGACGGAACGGTGCGGGTTTGGTATGCAAAAACCGGAAGGATATTTCGGGTATACCGGGCACCTGCAGGGATCACTGATTGCAGTTTCAGTCCCAATGGGGAGCTTGTTGCCGCGTCTTGTGCGGACGGACGATTGCGAATTTGGAAAATGAGCAGCGGAGAACTCGCAGCCCAGTTCGAGACGGAAGAGGAGACGCTGTCATCGCTTGTTTATATGGAGGAGGGGCGCATTGCCGCTGGTTCGGCAGGCGGTTCGATTATTCGCCTGGCAGGGAATTTTCAGGAGCCCGGCGGACGGATCTCTCCGGTTACTTGGCAGGCTCATACCGACGCCGTAAATTCCCTCGATTATAACCCGTCAAGCCGGCTTATTGCCTCCACCGGTAATGACGGCTCTCTGCACCTCTGGAATGCCCGGGACAACAGTCTGAGTTTCTCTTTTTCTACCGGCCCGAGGAGTCCTGCCGATGAAGGGGATGTGCCGGAGTATGCTTCCGGTCTGTATATGCTTTCTGTCGCTATCAGTCCCGACTCCTCGACCCTTGCCGCCGGTACCTCAACAGGCAAAATCAACATCTGGGATTTCTCTACCGGAGACCTGATCACGACGATAGCAGCACATAGTGATTATATTCGGGATGTAAAGTACTCACCCGACGGTCGTCTGCTTGCCTCCGGCAGTGATGATGGAAGCGTACGGCTTTGGAATACGGGAGACTGGTCACTGCAAAGCGTTCTCGAGGGGCATGAAGATTATGTCCGGGCTGTCGCTTTTTCCCCGGATGGGAGTATTCTCGCTTCTGCGGCCGACGACGGGTCGGTAATTCTCTGGGATGTTGAGGAGGGGTATCTTATGCAGTCCCTCTATGGGCATGAGGATTTTGTTCGGGATGTTCGGTTTACTCAGGACGGCAGGAATATTGTAACCGCTTCGGATGACGGCAAAGTCTTTCTCTGGTCGGTTGCAACCGGCAGGCGGCTAAGGGAATTCGGAAACTGAAGCCTATTATTTGGTGTACAGACTGCTGCTTCCGAGGTTGTCTTTCTGATAGTGGAAATCGAACTCCATAAAAATCATATTGCCGACGAACGTATCGTTTGTTAGGCCCTTGGGAGTCCAGAAGTCCTTGTCCCGGTCGGGGTTGAAGTGAATCCGGGAAAAACGGCAGGTAAGCATTGAAGAGATGCGGGCATCCGGTTTCGATATCGGTCCGAAAGAAACCAGGATATTGTCATTGCTCAGATCTTCCTCGCTCACCCGGTAATTGATGGAAATGATCGTACTGGATTCAGGACGTCGTTCGAAGAGGTTGACCCAGGAGTATTCGAATTCGAGTAAAAGATTCTGCCCGGCTGCAGCCCCGTCGAGGGGGTCGAGTCTGATGTGGACATGGGGTTCGATATCGCTCCCTTCCCGGTAACTGTGGGGAAGCTGTGCCTGAAAATGCCCGTTCTGGATCAGGCTTTTTTTTCCTTCTGCAACTGAAAAACGGTAAGCAAAGAGTCCTGAATACGAGGGTCCCCGTTCGGTATTGGTGAGAATCTGAACGAAGTCAGGGGATTCTCCGAATTGAGAACTGTCGATATGCATCATATTAGCGGATACCCGCAGGTCGTCCCAGGCAGCCCCTTCATCCGCAGGTACACTGTGCAATCTGTCACTCATGTATCACTCCCAGTTACAAGAATACCCAGTCGAATCCGGAAAATCAAATCCAATCTTGTTCAATCAATTTTCTCCTGCTATTGTTTGCTCAAGGATGGATACAGGTGAATAAAATCGGGATTACATCAGAAATCGGCCGGCTCCGAGGGGTGGTCATCCATACTCCGGGCCATGAAGTAGAGGCTATGACCCCCAATACCGCTCTTATGGCCCTCTATAATGATATCATCCCCTTATCGGTAGTAGCCGAAGAACATCGCCACCTCAAGGAAATTCTATCGGTGATTACTGATGTCTACGAAGTAACCGATCTCGCCAAGGCGGTCTTTGAGGACAGCCTCGTGCGCAGGCGTTTTGTACAAGAACTCTCTCAAATGTATCATATACCACACCGGATAGATGAACTGTCCGATATGAGTTCGGGGCAGCTGGTCGAAATTTTAATTACGGGCCTTCCGAAGCGGCGGGACAGTCTTGCTGCAGTACTTTCTCCGGATGTGTTCGACATCAACCCCTTGCCGAATCTCTATTTTACCCGTGACGCTTCCTTTGTGTTTCAAAACCGGGTAATCATTGGGGCTATGGCCAACAGGGTTCGGCAGGCAGAATCCCTGTTGATGAAATACCTCTTTGAAAATCACCCCGTTTTGCAATCAACGGAGATACTGTTCGAAGGAAATACTCATCGAGTCCAGGGCAAAACGATAGAGGGCGGAGATGCAGTGGTGTTAGGCAGGGATCTTTTGTTGATCGGTATTTCGCAAAGGACGAATGCTGAGGCGGTAGATGAACTGATTCATTCCTACCTGGAACAGAGTGATGAGGAACTGACGGTGCTGGCGGTTGTTCTTCCCGACCAAAGGCATGCAATACACCTCGATATGATCCTTACGGTCATCGATCATCAAACCTTGCTGGTATACCGGCCCTACGTCGAAGGGCCCGCTGCATTGCCGATAGTTCGGATTCGGGTTTCTCGGAAGGGGCGGGAGTACAGCCGTGTGGATGGCCTCGTTCCGGAATTGAAACGTCGAGGGATCAATCCCGAGATCATCTCCTGTGGAGGAGATGACCCTGTCTTCCAACAGCGGGAACAGTGGCTTTCGGGCACAAATTTTTTTGCCTTTGCTCCGGGAAAGATCATTGGATACGACTGTAATACTGCAACCTTCGAAGCTCTAAGAAATGCGGGTTTTCGGGTGAAGACTGCAGAAGAGGTCAAGGCCGAACCTGAGCTGCTCACCGATTCGAAGCGATTAGCCGTAGGTATCCAGGGGGCCGAACTTGCCAGAGGAGGCGGGGGGATTCGATGTATGACTTTGCCGGTGCTCCGTGAGGAAGTCGTCTGATTCAAAACTCATGGGCTTCCTTTTGGGATTCGGGCGATTACTCGGTGGTGGAAGCCATACGAAATAAACCGAACCGGAGTTTTTGCTCGAGAATCCTTCGTACGGAACGGTCGAGACGCTCTTCGGAAATCTCTTTTTGTTTGACGGCAGAAATGAGTTCGAGGAAAGCCGGCTGCGGGTTTTCCGGCATGACTATCAGATCACATCCGGCGGAAAAGGCGCGAAGGACAGCTTCTCCAGGGGGGTAAAAGCGTGTAATCGCCCCCATGTCCATGGCATCGGTAATTACCAGACCGTCAAAACCGAGTTCTTTCCGAAGGATCTCCTCGATCATAATTGAGGACATGACAGCCGGGTCCAGGGTATCGGTAACCTCCGGCAAAGAGAGGTGTCCGACCATCACAGCCGGTGCTCCTGCTTCGATACCTGCCTGAAACGGGGGTAATTCAAACTTCCGGAGCCGTTCAAGATCATGCATAAGCAATACTCTGTTGAAATGACTATCGGTATCGGCATCTCCGTGCCCCGGAAAATGCTTGATTACAGGAACAACCCCTCCCTCGATGGAACCGGAAACAAAGGCCGCTACCATCCGTCCCACCAGATCCGGGGATTGCCCGAAACTCCGAATACCTATAACAGGATTATCGGGATTGGAATTGATATCGGCCAACGGTGCAAAATTCATGGAGATTCCGAGGCCTTTCAGCTCCTCCGCCAGTTTTTTTGAGCCGGTAACGGCAGCTTCAGTATTATTTGCTCTTCCCAGCCGAGCCGGAGCAGGTAATGACGTGGTTTGAAAAGCGGAATTTCCGCCGATGCGGGAGACCGGACCCCCTTCTTCATCAATACCGATAAAGGGAGGGATGCGGTTTGCCCTGTTCAAGCCCTCGATGAGTTTTCGAAGCTGATCCGGGTTTTTGATATTTTCTTCGAAAAGGACGTATCCCCCGGGAGAAAAGGTTTTTGGCATAGCGCCTTTTTCCCGAAGAGAGAGTACAAAGACCTGTGCGACCTTTTCTTCGATAGTCATCGAAGAAAGCAATAGATCTGCCGCTGCTCGTACCTCCGGGCGAATATTGGCCTGGAGTTTGGGTATTTTGCTTGATAGTGTGTCAACCGTATTGCTTGTTTCCGAATCAGCGGTGTCTTGCTCCTGCGGTTTTTCCTGAGCATGGGATTCGGGCGGGACTGTTCGGACGGGAGGGGTTGCGCTGCAGGAGAAAAACAGAAGAACTGCAATACTGCTGATCAAAAGGAGTATACTTTTTCGGCGAAATCTGTTAGACATGGTCATATATTGATATAGCTGATACCTTAGGGTCTCGTCAATAACAGCAGGTATGCAAAGAACAAGCGACCTACATATAAAGCAAATTCTTCCTCTGATACCCCCGGCGACTTTGAAACAGGTGTATCCCATGACGGAAGTTGCCAATCAAACCGTTGTGGAAAGCCGGAGAACGGTAATAGATATCATAGAGGGTCGAGATCCGCGCTTTTTGATGATTGTCGGCCCCTGTTCAATTCATGATCCCCGGGCGGCCGTTGAATATGCTCAGCGTTTCAAGGAGTTGCGCGAGCGATACCTGGACCGGCTGTATATGGTAATGCGGGTATATTTCGAGAAACCCAGGACAAGGCTGGGCTGGCGGGGGATGATCATAGATCCCGAACTCGACGGCAGTCATGATATCGGGAGCGGATTGAGGAAGGCCCGCGGACTGATGCTGGAGATAGCAAATCTCGGAGTTCCGGTAGGATCGGAGGTGCTCGACCCGATTGTTCCTCAGTACCTTTCGGATCTCATCACCTGGGCTTCGATCGGGGCACGTACTACCGAAAGCCAGACACACCGGGACATGGCCAGCGGTTTGTCCATGCCGGTAGGATTCAAGAACGGAACCGATGGGAGAATCGAATCAGCAGTAAATGCGCTTGCCGCCTCTCTGGCACCACACAGTTTTATCGGAATTGATCAAAAGGGAAGAACCTGCATACTCAATACATCCGGCAACCCACACAGCCATCTTATCCTGCGTGGCGGGCGGGACGGACCGAATTACCATACCGCAGATATCGATCGTGCAGCAGGCCTCCTCGCGGAAGTCGGGGCCTATCCGAGCATCCTGGTTGATTGCAGCCATGCTAACTCCGGTAAGCGGCACGAACAGCAGGAACACGTACTGAAAGAGATCGTAGAGCTCAAGCGCACAGGAATTGCAAATGTAATGGGTTTGATGATCGAAAGCAATCTTCGACCTGGCCGGCAGGAACTACCGGCTTCTGTGAAAAAGCTGGAATACGGAGTTTCGATAACCGATGCCT
>JAIPGG010000062.1 GCA_021736255.1 Spirochaetales bacterium
GCGGTCAGCGATCTCTTTCGGGCCGCACGGAGACAGCGAATCAGCCCGGACCAGCTCATCCGCCGCATCGAGGAACAAGCAGGAGAAGTCCGTTCAGTTGATGAACTCTCCAGAATAATTCTATATTGATAATAGGACGGCTATGAAACAACAAACCCCTCTAAACATCCGAAACACAACAGCCCGGCCGGTACGCATCCTTCTTGGTATATTGTTCCTGCTTGCCGCAACGGCTCTGCCTCTCGCCGCCTTCCCGCCCACCTTTGTCCTCGGAGGAACGGCAGAAAACATCTGGAGTCCTGAAACGACCAGCACCCTCTGGATCGATCTCTACGGCAGCGGCAGCGGCCGAACCGCCCTCGACAACGGCTATGTCGCCTTGAGCGGAAGCGCCACCGCTTCCTACAGCCCGGCAGCTTTCGAAACAGGCAGCGGCAGCTTTCAGGATAAAGAACAACTGGAAGGAACGCTCGGCCTCAAGTCGCCCGGGGGGCTGACGGTACTACAGGCTGGGATCACATCCTCCATTCACAACCTCCTCTATGGAACTGTCCTCGAACCGGAATGGAGCTTGCGTTACAGCTTTCAGGAAGGACTACCGGTTGCCCCTTACATCCGTTACGACGGCTACTATCTTTACCAGTCCGACCCTGCTGCAGGCACGGAAGACCGGCTTTCCAATTCCCTGGCGGCCGGCTTCGAGTACGACCCCTCCATCCGCATGGGTTACAGAATGGAAGCAGGCGGAAGGCTCGAGCTGTGGCAGGATGAACAACTCCTCGACTCAGCGGGAAATGAAACAGGCGAGCATCGCCGTGACATTATCGGTTTTACCGAAGTGGAAGTCACCGGTCTGGCCGGCTATTTTGCCGACTGGTCGGTCCTTCTCGACGGAGGGATGATCTTTTCAAACGACAACCGATACCTCTCCGATACGGGAGAACTGGAGGAAAAGAGCGCCGACGCCGCATTCGGCGGTATCGAAGGTAGCATCTCATGGGGACCGACTAGAGAGCTTCAGCTGGAATCGCTTTTGTATGCAGACTTTCGTCGTTTTTTATCTCGGAAAGCCCGGAACACCGACGGCTCCCTCGCTTCGGAAAAACTGATGAAGGTTGATACCGGAGGCAGCATTCAAGTGGATTGGACCAACGACGATATAGTCTATTATATTCTGCAGGTTTCCGGAGGGCGGACATTCTCCAATGATCCGGCCTATGACAGCTGGCACCTCGGCATAAGCGGAGGAGTGGAATTCGGTTTTTGAGCTGCAGCTGCTACTGAAGCCAGTGCTGCAGCTCGAGCCCGAGAAGCTGTTCAAGCCGAATCACCTCTTCCCGGTAGTAATTTATTAAATATTGTTTACTTCGCTCCGGAATTGAAGGGTGGTAACGGTTTTTGCCCCCTACCAGAGAAAGTCCTGAGGACAGTATTGTGTCAGGAAGACCGGCGAGTGCCAGCCCTCTGTACACAAGGGCATTCCACTGGCTCGGCTTCAAAAGACGGCGCAAAACAGGATTCTGAGGAATACCCGAACTGTTTAATGCAGCCGTACGGGGAGTGAATGCTTCATCGACTTCCAAAAATCGATACATTTCCCGGACCGTATCAAGAGGGGCCTTCTTCAGGCTTTCATGGATGATGATCTTCACCCGGCTGAATGAATCGAGATAGGCCTTCACAGCAGGTGAATAAATTCCTCCCTGCTGATAGTACCAGAGAAATTCGAAGTCTCGATTCCCTATCTCTTCCTCCCTCTGAAGTGCGCTATCAAAATCCAGATCTTCCCGATAATCCCGGACCAAGTGCTTGTACGCGGAAAAGGCCCGCTGCACAGGGTTCCGCAGAATGATTATGATCGGAATGTCGCCGAGAAGATCGAATACACGGGGAATCACATCCTGGTAATAAAAAAGATATTCTGCACTCGCCTCTCCCAGACATTTTTCATCCCCTGCATTCCTGAACAGACGCAAATACTGATCAAACTTCCTGATCCGGGTGGTCTCGCTCCAGCGATCTCCCCTTCCTTCCAGCTCCTGGGGAACAGAAGCTGCAGAAAAGAAGCGCGGTTCTTTCATGGGGCTCATATAAATATCCGGATGCTGCTGCAAATAATAGGACAACGTCGTGGTTCCTGACTTAGCAGCCCCCACGAGCAGAAAGTTCGGCAGATTACCCGTTTTCTTCCGATAAAGCGGCTCTTTCATGTCTTGTATTGCTTGCATGGGGGAAGAAAACCACAGTTGTGTTATCAGCCGGTTATCTTTTCATGATAAATCAATAAATTGCAATATTCCTCGACCGGAGCAAAAAGCGCTGATACAATAATACTCGACAAATCCGCTCGGCTTAAAAGGAGTATCACCATGAAAATCGGAGTTTTTAGTTTTGTATTCCAGGATCTTCTTTCATATGAAGATGCCCTCGACTGGATTGTGGACGCAGGAGCCCAGGCAGTAGAGGTTGCCTCGGGAGGCTGGCCGGCCGGCTTCGGCACTCGTTACTGCAATCCAGCAGAGCTTCTCCAAAGCGAAACCAAAATCACCGAATGGAAAAAGAAGGCCGATGACCGAGGCCTCGAAATATCCGCCCTGAGCTGCCATGCCAACCTCCTTCATCCGGACAAAGCCGCAAGCGCAGAATACCGGAAAGACTTCCGCGACACCGTCCGCCTGGCAGGAAAGCTCGGCGTTCGCAGGGTCGTCACATTCTCCGGCTGCCCCGGCGACAGCGACGAAGCAAAGTATCCCAACTGGATCACCTGTCCCTGGCCGACCGACTTCTCCACCCTTCTCGAATGGCAATGGAACGAAAAGATCATTCCATTCTGGCAGGAGGAGGTCAAGTTCTGCGCCGATCAAGGAGTGGACATGGTCGCCATAGAACCCCACCCCGGCTTCTCCGTCTACAATCCCGAAACCCTTCTCAAACTGCGAGAGGCTGCGGGTCCGGTCATCGGCGCCAACCTCGACCCCAGCCACCTCTTCTGGCAGGGCATCGACCCCATCGCCGCAGTCCGCGCCGTCGGTGATGCCATCTACTACGTCCATGCGAAAGACACCATCGTCGATCACCTGAACACCCAGGTCAACGGCGTACTGGACACCAAACCCTACTCGGACGAAGCAAACCGATCATGGCTCTTCCGCACCGTCGGCTACGGACACGACCTCAAATTCTGGAAGGACTACATCAGCAACCTCCGCCTGGCGGGCTACGATTACGTTCTCAGTCTCGAGCACGAAGACAGTCTGATCTCCCTGAAGGAGGGTCTGGTCAAAGGAGTAAACACCCTGAAGGAAGCGGTCCTTACCGAACCGAAAATCCAGCCCTGGTTCGATTAAACTTTAGGGCCCTCCGACAACGAGCCGCCTGCTTTCCTCCCTCACTGCCGGTAGCCCGCCGCAGGCGGCTCGTAGCGGAGGGCGGGATGGTCTCTTTAATCTCTCGCTATTACCGGAATCATACCATTCCTGCCGTCTCTTGCTAATTTCTCTATTATATTGAATATTACCGCTTCCTGTTAATTTTTTGGAATTCCTATTCGATGATGTATATATTAATTGTGTAACCGGAGGGGAACAAAGGAAGCGTGTGATCCGATGAGTAAATATTTTTTATTATTGACATTTTTGATATCGATCATTCTCTTTATCGGAACAAGCACCGGCTGCACTAATCCAACCTCTTCGGGAGGAAGCGAAAGCTCAACAAATAGTGACTCCCTTCGGGAACAGATGATCGAAGAAACCGGGATGTATTCCGACGAAGAAGAAGACATCGTTGCAGGCCTGCCCTTCAGCGAAGAAATCCCCGACACCTCCCCTATTACCGTTAACGGAAGCCCGGAGATTGTCGGTCCTGATGATGACGGACTTACAGGGATGGAATTCAATGCTGCGGAAGATTACCTGCTTCTACCGGCGGAAAAATCAAACGACCTTACCCATGACGGGACCATAGAAGCGTGGCTCAAACCGGACACAAACGTTACTTGGGCCGGCATTATCCACAAAGGGACAGAATCCGACTGGTCCGATGAAGGCTACTCTTTTCAGTACGACAACGCACGTCGTCTCTTACTGGCAATGACAAGCGAAGCAACCGGAAACCTCATGCTGGTCCACACCGATCATATCCTCGCTACCGGCACCTGGTCCCATGTCGTAGTCACCTGGGACAGCGATGAAGTTCACATCTATGTCAACGGCACAGATGTAGTTACCGCTGTCCTCGATTATTTTCTAGATTACGGCGGCAGCCAAACCACCGTTGCCGAAAACTACCCATTCCGAAGCTCCAATGGAGACGTCGTAGTGGGCACCCAAATCCCTGGTAACGCTTGGCGGTTCGACGGGATCATTTCCGATGTTCGGATTTACGATCGCTTCATGAGTGAAGCAGAAATGCTCGAACACAGCGGGATGTAAATAGAAACTCCATTCGTTTCTAATCATTTCTACTCAGATAATTTGACTCCTGCTCCATCTATTAGGATTATTATTACCAGATCGGGCAGGCGTCTTGACTGTGCTTAACCCTGCATGTGTTTAACGGCGTTTTCCCGCAAAGGAGCTTGTATGAATAGAGCTGAAAAACAGGTCGTGCTGCTTACCGGCGCTTCGTCGGGAATCGGGAAATCTGCAGCCAGGTATTTTTTGGAAGCAGGCTACACCGTATGGGCCTCGGCCAGAAGGACCGAACGAATGGCCGATCTTGCCGAGGAGGGGGCTCGCTCAATTTCTATGGATATGACCGACGAACAGTCGATGAAAGATGGTGTTCAAACGATCATGGAGGAACACGGACGAATCGACATCCTGGTGAACAATGCAGGCTATGGTTCTTTCGGCTCCCTCGAGGAAACCCCCCTTTCCGAAGCGAGGCGCCAATACGAGGTAAATATCTTCGGCCTTGCAGCACTGACACAGCTCGTCCTCCCTGCTATGCGGAAGCAAGGCTCCGGTCGAATAATCAATATCTCTTCCATCGGAGGCCGCTTCGGCGAACCCCACGGGGGTTGGTATCACTCCTCCAAGTACGCCCTCGAAGGTTTGAGCGATTCTTTGCGGATGGAACTCGCTGATTTTGGGATCGATGTTGTTCTGATCGAACCGGGTGCAATCAAGAGTGAGTGGAATGCCATCGCCCGGAAAAACCTCGAAGAGACTTCAGGCAGCGGCCCATACCGGGAACAAGTCTTGCGCCACATCCGCAGTATGGAAAAAATCGACGGGACAGGCAGCCCCCCGGAGGTAATCGGAAGGGTTATCTATAAATCCGCAACGGCACGAAAACCCAAACCCCGATACATAGCCGGAAAGGGGGGCAGGCTCGTTTTGTTAATAAAGGGACTGGTAACAGACCGTGCCTTCGACCGGCTTATGCTCAAACAGATGGGCTGACCCGGCACATGCAAACGGCCGGCAGGCGTTACCCGTTCTCCGGCCGGCATACATCGCTCGCCCCCCTGCCCCGGAGCGGCCGGCCGTCGCTCCTCACGCGTCGGTCGGTGTCCGGCCGGTGACCGCCACCGGTCACCAGACCCGGCGACCATCGATTATCACCGGTCACCAGACCGGCGGCTTCAGCCGCAGACTCACTCGGCATCCGGGTCGATGTATTTTCCTATCTTTCGACAGATCGCATCAACCTCTCCCCGGAAAATGATGAGCCGCGCTGAAGGAGCCCCCTCGACCCCTTTCAATTGAAAGCTGTCCCTTACCGTCAGCCGGTAAAAGGGTCTGGGGAATTCGGGAAAGTATTCGAGGGTCCCGAGCTGATCGAGCGCCCTGATCAACCACGGGGTAATGGGGAAGGCATACGTTAATTCATACATCTTCGCCTTGCTGACGCAGCTGCTGCGTTTTCTCCAGCTCGTAATCAATCCTTCTTCGAGTTGCGGCATCAGGCAATCTCCTCGGCAGCAGCAACTGCCTGAACGAGTTTATCGACATCACTGTCGGTATTGAAGGGAGAAAAACTCACCCGCACCGTCCCTTCGGGCCAGGTGCCGAGGGCGCGATGAATTCGTGGTGCGCAATGAAGCCCGGCCCGGACCCGGATGTCAAAGGATTCCTGAAGGATGAAGACGGTCTCTTCCGGGCTCTGCCCTTTTATGAGAAACGAAAAGAGACCGGCTGCTTTCCGGTCGGAATCTCCGGGAGCTGCGGCGAAGATCTGCAAACCCGGAATACGGCCGAGCTCTTCCAGCGCCCTCCTCCTGAGTCTGTCTACCCGGCCTGCAAGGACTGCTTGCCCTTCCCTGTGGATCCATTGGATCCCCGCCTCCATGGAAATAATACCCGGCAGGCCTCTGGTGCCGGCTTCGAGCCGGATCGGATATTCATCAGGCTGCTCTTCCAGGCTGCTGTAGACACCAGTACCGCCAACCTTCAGAGGCCGGCATTCCAGATGCGGGGAAAGATAAAATCCGCCGCTCCCCTGAATACCAAAAAGCCCCTTGTGCCCGGTAAAGACCAGAACATCTATCCCCTGCCGGGTAATATCCACCGGTACTACACCTGCGGACTGGGAAGCATCCACCACAAAAACAGCCCCTGCCTTACGGGCAGCAGCCGAAAACTCTTTTAAAGGCTGAATCGCACCGGTAACATTTGAGATATGGTTTACCACCGCCATGCTGCAGCCCTCAACCTCTGCGGCAAAGGCCTCCTTATCAACATAGCCCTCCCGGTCGCAGCCGATCAGCACCAGTTCAATCAAACCCCGCTTTTCAAGGAGCCGAAGCGGCCGGAGGACGGAATTGTGTTCGATAACGGTTGAAACAATCCGGCTTCCCGCCGGGATCATTCCGAATAGAATGGTGTTCAGCGACTCGGTAGCACCTGAGGTAAAAATGAAACGGTCCGGTACGGCGGCGCCGAAGAAATCAGCCAGGGTCCTGCGGCAGGTATCGGGATCCGTATACGGCCCCCCCGAAGCATCAGCTTTCGCCGTCCCCCCACGTTCCTGTAATCCCGGCGGGGCTTGCAGGACCCCTTCGAGCCGGCGCAGAACCGCTTCGGGTTTGGGCCAGCTCGTTGCTGCATTGTTAAGATAAATTATCGATTGGCTCATGCCCTCTGGGTAACCACGAATTCCCCGTACTCATCTCCGAGCTCTATGGCACGAGTCTGCCTGCACACATGGGCTCCCAACCCGTCGGGATAGGGCTTGCCGTAACCAAGGTCCATAAAGGCCCGGGAGACCCCGCGGATCATGTAGCCGAAGGGGCGTTTGACCGCAAAGGTATCTCGTATGTCCGACTCGTAGTAGTCCTTTACGTGCACCACCATCTTTTCCCGGGAAAGCGAGGTGATCTCCGCATCGGCCCAGCCCCAGGCGGTAAAGACGGCAAAGGCGCCATGGAGGATATCCTCCGGTTCATTCTCTATCATCGGGCCGACGATGGACTTGAACTCTTCGCTGGTTATAATGCCGTAACCGGTATGATACCCGCATTCTGCC
The DNA here is from genome assembly GCA_021736255.1 of Spirochaetales bacterium. Classification (GTDB taxonomy): domain Bacteria; phylum Spirochaetota; class Spirochaetia; order JAIPGG01; family JAIPGG01; genus JAIPGG01. Next base: position 7,474 of record JAIPGG010000062.1, read on the forward strand.
GCTGCAAGTTCGAGCCCTTCTTCAATATCTGCATACAACTTATCGTCCTCTCCCGCCTGTTTGAGTAATTTCTCGGAAAAACTGTTCCAGAAATAACTCGGGAGAAAATTTACCAAAACGTTGAACGAGGGGATCAGACCATCGCTGTTTCCCTTCACCTTGATCTGAGAGAGTTGCTCGATTGCTTTTTCTCTGTCGATCATGCAGGGCCTCCTTTCTCCGTAATAACAAAGCGCGAGAGGGGAGCACCGGTCACGATTGATTCTGTCTCCTCGACTCGATACCCTCCCACCAAACGCCCGGCGGCCAGGGCAAACACGGCAGCAAGGTAGCCGTTTCCCATAAAGTTCACCGGATAGTCGGTCCGACCCCATTTCTCTATCCACCCCTCATCGACATGGGAATGACGCATCTCCGCCTTTCCCCCGCTCGGAGCAAAGGTGATCGACAGACTGCCCATTCCAACAAGGGCAAAATAATCTTCGGCTACCCGAATCTTTTCCTCAACCGATCCCGTCACGTAGCGTATGTAGTATTTTTTGAGTACAAGGTAGAAATTCTCTTCCATTGCCCGGGCCAATAGTTCCGGACCGCCGAGGCTTCGCATTTGGAGAGCAAGCCTTGTAAAAAGTGTTGCATAGTGATGACAGTGCATCACCGAAGGTTCGTCGTTCACATATTGAAAATTTCTTCTTCGATCAAAGCGTTGAATGAATTGTGTTTCCACCTCATGCCTCCGCGAGTTTGTATTGAATATCGAGGCTGCGGATGTAGGTTCTCCCCACCTTGTTCATGATATCCACGACCTCGTTCCGGTTGTTTTCTTCCAGTCCAATAGTTTCGTCTACATTCCGAGCCGCCTCACGAAGCTTATTGACCGCGTTCAAAAGGTTTTCGTTTGCTTGCCTTTGTTCGGCGGTGGAATTCTGCATTTCGGAAGTATTATTGGTCAGATTCCGTACCTCCTGCAAAACCTGCTCCGTTCCGGAGGACTGCTCCTGCATGGCATTCCGTATCTCGCTTGTTATGTCCGAAACCTTGCTTACCCCGTCAACGATCTCTCCGTTGATTGTTTTTACCCGGTCGGTTGTCTGCTGGGCATTGGTAATCCGTTCCATAATATCCCGCGTGATCTCGGCTATCTTTCCTGCCTCAGCCCGACTGTTATCCGAGAGCTGCCGCATTTCTTCGGCAACGACCGCAAAACCCCGTCCGCTTTCTCCTGCATGTGCTGCTTCAATGGCAGCATTCATGGCAAGCAGATTGGATTGACCTGCAATCTTCTGAATAGCTTGAGTAATAGCGGTTATTTTTTCGGAAGAATCCCTTATCTCGTTTATAGCGCCGAGGTTATCATCCGCAGCCCGGCTTCCCGAATCGGTGGTCTCTACTACTGAATCCACAATTTTTTTTGCTCCGTCGGTAGATTCTGCTACGCTGTTAATCGAAGCGGTCATTTCTTCCAATACGGAAGAAAATTCCACCAGGGAGGATGACTGATTCTCGATATTCTGGTTGATCGATTCAGCCGATTGGGCCATCTCCTCCGAAGCTGAAGAAACTGTCTCTACCGTTTCGTTCTGAACATTCAGCCCCGTCCGGATCGAACTGATGGATGTATCGAGTCTCTTTACCACAGAAACCATTTCCTCGAAATTCCGGTCGAGTATCACATTGTTCATTGCCAAATTATTCGCTGCAGTGCCGCCGGCACTTTGCTCTTTTTCCAGCTGCTCTTCGAGCGCCTCGATATATTCGCGGATTTTCCAGTTCTTCTTTTTTTTTAATAAGGGGGCGATATCATTTCGCAGGGATCCAAGATCTTCCATTGTTTTCTCTCCGAGTGTGGAATAGCTGTAGTATAAAATCTAAGAGGATAGTATGCAAATTCACCAAGAAAACATGAAATCTTGTGGATGATTGGGTTTTTTATGGGTTTTTTAGGAATAGCAATACGCAGGGCGGCACACAGAGCTCCGTGGCCCCGATAGTTTCCACAAGGTTTGAACCAGTAATGGAAAAGAACCCGGGACTGGAATGCACCTGGTAAAGCAAGCGGTTGGCGCACCCGTCCCGGGCCCGAAGCTGCTGCATGGGTATCGCTGCTGCCGCAGAATGACCTCGAGGGAGAAGTCTATGTAACGGCGACCGTCAAACAGCAGCAGCTGTTTCTATATTTTCTCCCCATCCTGATTGAATCATTGCGTCGGCGGAGGCATTGATGATGGGATAAGCTACCGGCGATGGAGTCAGGAGGGGATGAGTGCCGAGTTGAAGTGTATCGATTTCGGTATCGGTACAGCCTTTCTGAATCATGACAGAGAGTATATTTATCAGTTCTCCTACGCTTTCTCCTCCCGCTGCCTGGGCACCGAGGAGGGTGTGCGAATTGGCAGAGAAGATCAGCTTGAGCGTGATTGTACTGGCGTGATCAAGAGACCCCGGATGTCTGTCCGGAGCTGCGGCCTGTCCTACCGTGTAGTTGAATCCGAGATTTTGGGCCTGCTTTTCGGATAGACCGGTGGAGCCGAGAGAGAGATTGCCGAACCTCGTGGAAAAGGTACCGAGCGTTCCCTTGAATGCCCGGACCACATTGAGGTGGTAGAGGTTTGAACCGACGAGTCGCCCCTCCGCCATTGCCGTTGAGGCGAGCATAATGTGAGTTTGGATACGGGAGAAATATTCCCGCTTGATTGCACAATCTCCGACGGCAAAAGTATCCGGGTCGCTCGTTCGCAGATATTCATCCGTCCAGATGGTGCCTTCACGGGTTTCCAGTCCCAAGTACTCTGCGATACCGGTGTTTGCCTCGTAACCGACGGCAAAGATCACCAGATCCGTTTCCACCCGGGTCCCGTCGTCGAGAATCACCGCCTCTACTTCACGATTGCCCTCGATACGGTTGATTTTGGTGCCGTCTATCATCTCGGCTCCAAGCTCTTCCATCTGTTCGAGGGCCATCTCGCAGAATTCGGAATCGAAGGCGGAACGGAGGATGTGACTCCTGCAGCAGGTAGTCACCGGTTTTCCGAGTTTGAGAAGCTCATCGGCCAGCTCGAGGCTGATAAATCCGCCGCCTACAATGAATATCTTCTTTGCCCGACGAACTTCCTCCCGAAAGGTCTGAAGATAATCATAATTCTTGTGTATCAAATGCACTCCATCCAAATGTATCCCGGGAATATCCGGACGACGGGGCCGGGAACCGGTTGCAAGAACGAGCTTCTCGTAGCGTATCCTGTCACCGGAAGCAAGCAGGGCTTCCACAGGGGATGACAGCTGTATTGGCAGCAGATACAGCGCAGCTAAAACCAGCCGGCCCGCCTCCGATAATGAGTATATCCGTATAACTGGTCGTCATTTTCCTGCCTCCTTGCAGTTATTATGCCGGAGAGACAGTAGCATAAGGCTTCAAAACACCTGCCATCTTCTCTCTTCGACAAGGTTAGCATACCACTTTTTTTTGTTTTGCGAGCTTTTATTTTTAATAATACACGATAACGCATTATTACGGGTTTCAAATATTGTTTCCGTAATTTTTAGTATTGCTCACATATATTGAAATAGCTACCTTTTTTAGCCAGTTCTAACTAGTCTTCAACACAGGATGTGTCACAAATCGGGAAGATGAGGAAGACAGCCTGGTCTCTGACCATGGAGAACGCAGATTCAATACAACCGAACAGATGAAGCCTTGAAGGTCATGTATACTAAACTCCCTGCCTCGATCGACATCTCCCGCCGGGACCGAGAAGTAAGACGAGCAGTAAAATACAAACCTGCCGAATCCTCCGCCTGCAATAGGATATCTTCGATCCCATCAAAACCGGGGACCTGCCTGATCTCCAGCGCCCGGCCCTCGAAAGAGTTACAGGCAGACGACTCGAGGGGTTCTTGCGAAAGGATGATCCGATCGTAGTCAAGAACTGCTGTGGTAAACGCCCCCTCCAACTGGGGACAGGCTATCTCGAGGATTCCCGATCCGCGGCCCGGTACCTGTGAATCTTCTTGTTGTGCATTTTGCCCGACGCGAAAAACCCCCGGTTCTACCACTTGCCCTTTCAGAATGTTCTCCGAATCCGGCTGCACCCTCCCCTTATCCAAGTGGACCAGCCTATCGCTGATGCGATAAGCGAAGGGCAAGTCGTGGGTACTCACGATGATCGTGCAGCCGTATGCCGACCGGATCTGCTGCAGGAGCTCTTCGATCCGCCTCACATTTTTTCGGTCCACACTGGCTGTCGGTTCATCCAAAAGCAAAACGGATGGTTCGAGAACAAGGGCCCTGGCAATCGCCACACGCTGGGCCTCACCGCCGGAGAGGGCGTTGCTCCGTTTTCGTTCGAACCCTTCCAACCCCACAATCTTTAGGGTCCTGAGCACCCGCCGGCGGATCTCCTCCCTGTCGAGCTTTCGCAGCTTCAGGCCGTAGGCAACGTTGTCGTAGACCGTGCCGGAAAGAAGCAGGGGATTCTGATGGACATAGACCGTACTGCGCCGAACCTCTTCGCTCTCTAAGAGATCGACGCCCCGAAGCTTGATCCGTCCGCTCTGCCTCGTCAAAAGACGGTTCAAAAGCTTCATGAGTGTCGTCTTCCCCGATCCGTTCGGACCGAGCAGCACATGAACCTTTCCCTCTTCCAGATCGAGATCGGAGATCGAGAGAACTTCGATTTTCCCATAGCCAAACTGCAAACCGGAAATCTCGTAGAGCTTCTTATGCATCACTTTTTACCAGGGAATGGATAATGCCGTTTACCGCCAGTGCGATAATCATAAGTATCATGCCGAGGGCCAGTCCGAGCTCGAACTCCCCCTTGCTCGTCTCGAGGGCTATGCTGGTGGTCATCGTCCGAGTGTACCAGCGAATATTTCCTCCGAGCATCATAGAGACACCCACCTCGCCGATTACCCGACCGAAACCGGCTAAAATTGCAGAGATGATCACGAAACGCCCCTCCACGAGCGACGCTATCAGCACATCCCTCTGCTTCGCACCGAGAGTAATAAGCGTCTCATGAAATCTTGAGTCCATTCGAGAGAGTCCAGAAAATACAAGTGATATTAAAATAGGAGAGGCAAGGATGACTTGGCCGAGGATTACCCCCGCCGGGCTAAAGAGCATATTGAGCTGACCGAGGGGACCAGAGCGCGATATAAGAGAGAAAACCAACAGACCCACCACCACCGTGGGCAGGGCCATCAGGGCGTTGAGAACCGCCACCACCGCCCGCTTCATCCGGAAGCGGTTAAAATGGAGCAGCACGCCCAGGGGAATACTGATCAGGGCGGCAATACCGACGGAACTCAGGGCAAAACGAAGGGAGGTGAGCGCAATAGCGATCACCTCCCGGTCGCCGGTTACAATGAGTTCAATTGCATGTGCAAATGCACTCTGCATGACGATTAACGCAGTCTGAGGTTCAGCTGGTGAACGCTCGAACTACATCGCATCGGGGTGGAACAGCTGATCCCCGTCCATCCTGAAATCGGCAATCAGTTGCTGTCCCTCTTTCCCGGTGATCCAGTTGACCAGCGCCATCGCACCGTCGTAGTTCACGTGGGGATGGCGGTCCGGATCCACCGCTATGATCCCATAGGGATTGAAAAGGACCGGATCTCCTTCGAAAAGGACCTCGAGATCGATCTTGTTGCGCATGGCGATAAAGGTCCCCCGGTCGGCAAGGGTGTAGCCCTGCATATTGTTGGTCATAGTGATAACGGCGCCCATGCCCTGGCCCGCCTCCTTGTACCAGTTGCCCGAGGGGGTAGTACCCGCTTCTTTCCAGAGGTTTTGTTCCTTGAAGTGGGTTCCCGAGTTGTCGCCGCGGGATACGAAATCAGATTGATTTTCCGAGATAATCGTGAGCGCCTCGGCGGCGGATTCGGCATCGGCAATACCGGCGGGATCGGAGGGAGGCCCGAGCAGAACAAAATCGTTGTGCATGACATCCTTCCGATTTACCCCATACCCATCGCTTACAAAGGCATCCTCTTTCGCCCGGGCGTGAACAAGCACGACATCCACATCGCCCTTTTCGCCGAGCTCCAGAGCGGCCCCGGTCCCGACTGCAATAACGTCGACCTTATACCCGGTTGCCTCGGTAAACTTCGGCAAGAGGTAAGCAAGCAGCCCGCTGTTGTCGGTACTCGTGGTGGTTGCCAGCTTTACCCGCGGGTTCTCGGGTGCCTCAACGGCTTCTTCGCCGGCGGACTGTTCCACCTCGACGGCCTCCTGAGCACCGCCTGCAAACACCATCCCCCCCGCCAGAAGGAGGATACCTAGAACTAGAATGATTTTTTTCATCTCTTTCTCCTGTTTCAGACCGCTTTTGGGAATCGTTGTTCCCCGCCGAATATCAGACGTACGCGGCCATTCGTGGTGTATACCCCTCCTACGGAGGAGTGCACCCGCAAAGAGAAAAGAGTCAGCACGTTTTACGGTAAAACCGGGAAAACTGCTTCTCCTTTCCAAACACGGGAGGTCGGCGGATTTCTCCACCGGCCCTTCGTCCGCCGGTATGTTCTACTACAAGGCAACCCAGAAGTAGAGCCCCGGCAGCTGCGACCGATAACCATGGAACTGCACCTCGGCAGCATACCTTGCGGCATGATGGAGTACAGCCCGTTAGGCGCACGGTTCGGAGAAGGAAGCGGAAGGATCATAGAGCGCCCCAGTTATTACAACTGAAGAGCCGCAATCACACTCCCACCTTTCCTTATTTACGTAATCATAATTTGCAGGATTTTCTCTTGTCAAATTTTTTAGTAAAGAAATCAGGATTTATGCAATAAAAAGAGAAAGGAACCGTATTATCTTGCAAACCAAAGAAAATACTACTAAATTTGTAAAATTCATGGCGGGCACCATTTTTCAAAGCATCAGAGAACTCAACGCCGGCGATCATCTGTGCTGTATCTATCAAACAGACGAGGAACACCGCCGACTGATCTCCGAGTACGTCCGCCTCGGTCTCGAAGAAAAACAGAAAAATCTCTTCATCATCGACACGGATACCGCTCAAACCGTAATCGAATCTCTCGAAAGTATCGGAATCGATGCCAAGGCTCACCAAAACAGCGGCCGGCTCTCCTTCCTCAGCCGGCAGGAAAGATTCACGAGCGGAGGACAATTCGTCCCGGAAGCAATGGTCGAACTCATTCGCTCAGAAACACGGAAAGCCCTCGAAGAAGGGTTCTCCGCCCTGCGGATTACCAACGAAATGGCCTGGATTCTTCCGGAGCCGACAGACCCGGAGCAGCTGTTGGAGTACGAGAACAAACTGAACCACTTCATCTCCGGTCAACCCTGTATAGCACTCGGATTGTACGACAAACGATATTTCTCTCCTTCCATTCTTATGAACGTGCTCAGAACACACCCGGAGGCCGTTATCGGCACGGAAGTGTTCGAAAATTTCTACTATCTGCCGCCGGAAAAACTGCTCGGAGACAAACCTTCTGTATCAGAGCTGGATCTTTGGATCAACAATCTGCGGGAATATTCAACGGCACACCAGGCACTCCAGGACAGTGAAGAACGTTACAGGAACCTCTACAACAGCCTGAGGGATGCCATCCTGGTGGCCGACACCGAACGCACGATTATCCACTGCAATCAGGCCTTTACCGATCTGTTCGGATATACCCTCGAGGAAGTCCGCGGAAAGAAAACCCAGTACGTATACAGCAACGACGGGGAATTCCAGGAGCTCGGAGAACGTTTACAGCGGACAGACGAAGAGGAGTTCCAATACACCATCCATTACCGGAAAAAAGACGGGTCCACCTTCCCCGGAGAAACCAAGATATTCGCTTTCAAGGACAGCCGAAACACAACAACCGGCTATATCGGCATGATCCGGGATGTTACCGAACAACTCCGGATGGAGAACGAACTCAAACGGGAACAGCGGATCGTTGAAGCCATCCTCGAAACCTCCGGCGCACTCATTTTGAGTATTGATTCCGAAGGAACCATAGAACGGGCAAACCAGAGCTGCGAGGAGATTACCGGCTATA
>JAIPGG010000063.1 GCA_021736255.1 Spirochaetales bacterium
GTGTCTTCGATACTCGCAGCGAGGGCAGTAAGACGGTCTCCCTCTTTCTGCTGCGAAACCGGAAGAACGACTACATTCGCCTTGTTTTGGCCTCTCTGCTGCTGCTTAGCGAAAAGAAAGTCACTCGACCCGGCCGTTAGAAGCACAAACACGAGAATGAACAGAAAACCGGCCTGATGGTACCGCCGGGTGTACAGGTTGTTCATGCATCGCCTCCTTCCAATCCCTCGAATACTAGGTCCGACCGGAAAAGATCGAGTACCCGCTCATCCTGATGAACGGTGACCGGATCAGGAGCAGCCGGCGATTCAGGATATTGGAGACCGAGGATGCAGGGTCGTCCGAGGCTTTCCGGCCGGATGCGATAGAGCACGGTAACAAGGCCGTCCTCGCGGACCCAGCGCGCTTCGGCAGGATAGGAGATGCCGCTTATGACAATACCGCCTTCAGGGGTAAAGGAAGCTGTCTCCTGGCCAGGGGCGGGCCTCAGTTCATCTCTGCCTGTCTCGTTTCGAATTCCGAAAAGCAGATCCCCACTCTGCAGGATAAATCCGCTCGGTTGATCTTCGACCCAGCTCCAAGTGCCCGACAGACTGTAGAATGAGGCGGTATCGTTTCGCTGCCGGTAATGGGCTGATCCGGCCGAAGATATACTCTCAGCCATTTGCACTGCCGGCGCGGGTTTGCCCAACAATTTTTCCCCAACCGAATAATAAAACAGGGCATACCCTCGCCCGCCCATCATCTGCGTCAGGCAGACCAAATCAACAAACGAATCATAGGCATAGATTACCCCGGCAGCCCTTCCGCCCGAAGCCGTGTTTTCCAGAGTGATGGAATCGACCTCCCCGACGGTAAAGGTCATGGCAATATCATCACGAACAAGCGAGGTAAAACGCTCCAAGTCGTAGACGGGTCCCTTCCCCGTCCCATTCTTCAAGGAGATATAGAGGCTGCCGTACATGTTTCCGTCTTCCCTTCGAAACCGGAGGAGCTCTCCGCCTCCAGCAAAGTCGCCGGACATCCGATAGGCGGAAACAGACCCAGGCAAGCTGATCCCTATTCCCTCGAGGGCCAAACGGGTCATCTCCTCACTCTCTGCTGATGCTTCGCCGGTGTCCGCTTCCTGCTGCCTGCCGGGTTCCGCCTGTTGCCTGCCTGAGGGCCCTGCCGCACATCCGAAAAACTGGAAAGCCGCAATGAGCAAAACAACCACTACGGTTAACATAGACGGTGAAAGATGCTGAAAAAACCATTTCCTGCCGGAAACCATGCACACCCCTTTGTAGATACTTTTGCAATCGTTCTTGGATTATAAAGGCTTCATCGGTAAAATCAAATTCTCGCAATTATCCGCGGCTTCAGGTATACTGAAGCGATGCGCTTGCTTCACACCGCAGACTGGCACATAGGAAGACTTTTTTACGGCATCCACCTCACCGATGATCAATCCTATCTCCTTGATCAGGTCCTTGATGTGGTTCGCGATTCCAACGCAGACGCCCTGCTGATCTCCGGTGATATCTACGACCGCAGCGTCCCTCCGGTGGAGGCTGTTGAACTGGTCGATGATTTTTTGAACCGCATGGCCCTGGAAACCGGCGTTCCGGTTCTGATCATTGCGGGGAACCACGACAGCCCAGAGCGCCTGGGTTTCGGCGGCCGTTTCATGGAAAAGCACGGTATACACATCGCAGGCCGCGCCCGTCCGGATACGAAACCGGTCCTTCTCGAAGACGATGACGGCCCAGTTGCCTTTCATCTGCTTCCGCATGCAGCCCCCGCCCGAATCAGGACGGATTTTGCGTCCGATCTCGATGCTGACAAGGAGCAGATTCATACCCACGCCCGGGCGATGGCCCTCCAGATCGAGAACGCCCTAGGTCTGAGCCGGGGCATCGAACGAAAGGTAGCCTTGGCCCATTGCTTTATCGGCGGGGGGAAGAAGGGAGAGTCCGAACGCCCTCTATCCATCGGAACGGTCGAACAGGTCCCTGCAGGACTCTTCTCGGATTTTACCTACAGCGCCCTGGGCCACCTGCACCGGCGCCAGGAATTCGATAACGGCCGTATTCAATATTCCGGCTCGCTCATGCCCTACTCCTTCGAAGAATCGGCCTACCCCCACGGACTGCTTCAAATCGACATCGACCGGGCCGGTTCGGTAGCAACGGAGTTCGTAGAACTGGCCCCGAAGCATCTTGTACGCATAGTCGAGGGTGAAATGGCTGAGCTGCTGCATCATCCATCCGCAGGAAGCCGGGATTACATCATGGCGCGCATCAGCGACGACGGGCCGGTATACGATGCCTATGGAAAACTGCGCGAGGTCTTTCCCAATCTGCTCAACCTCGAAAGAACCACTATCAGCGGGGTGGAACATGGTCCGGTCCGAGCCGCAGGGGAGCGGGATCACCGGAGCCTGAGCGACGAGGAGCTCTTTGGTCTTTTTTATACCGAGGTGACCGGCGAAGAACTGAGCGAAGAAGAACGGCGGCTTTTTGCCCGGATCGTCGAAACGGGGCTCCGGAAGGAGGACCGGCTGTGAGACCGCTCTACCTCGAAATGCAGGCCTTCGGCCCCTACGCCGAGGTGGAAAGAATCGATTTTCGAAAGCTCGCCGACATCCCCTTGTTTTTGATCACCGGCCCCACCGGTTCGGGCAAGAGCAGCATATTCGAGGGGATCTCCTTTGCCCTCTACGGGAAATCGGCCGACGATCAGCGGGACAGCAGGCTCGGGACCAGGGGGTTCCGAAGTCATCACAGCAGGCCGGAACTCGAAACCCGGGTCCGGTTTTCCTTTGCCCTCGCTGATGCGGTGTACATGATCGACCGGCAGCCCGCCCAGGAGCTTCCGAAAAAGCGGGAGCCGGAAAAATTCCGCAGTGTTCCGGCCAGGGCGGAGCTGTACCGCCGAACCGGTGAGGAGGGGGAAAGCCCCGGCAATGTTCATGAATTGAACAATACGGGCGGCTGGGTTCTGGTGGCCGACAAGGAGACGCGAGTAACCGAGGCGGTTCACTCGATCCTGGGCTACGACCGGGAGCAGTTCCGCCAGGTCGTCATGCTTCCGCAGGGCCGCTTTCGCGAGCTCTTGATTGCCGATTCGAAGAGCCGGGAACAGATTTTGAGCACCCTTTTCGACACCGGCAGATACGAGGCGATCGAAAGAATCCTTGTCGAAGAGCACCGGGAAATCAGCGATCAGTTGAAGTCGCTCGATGCCGAGAAGGAGCGTCTTCAAAACGAGATGGCGGCCCTCGGCAGGAAGACCCCGGAAGGCGGAAAAGAGGCCGGCGGGGCGGAGGCCCCAGTCGCCCCGCCCGAGACTGCAGGCGGGACCGGGACAGAGGCCACAGAAGGCGGGACGGCCGCCGGCCCCGAGTCGATCAGGCCCGAGACGATGATCGCCCGTTTGCAGAAACAGCTCGCTCAGATCGAGACCGAGATTGCAGCAGCCCGCAAAGAACGGGAGAGCGCCGGCAAAACCCTGCAGGAGCTGCGGGAGCGGGACCAGGCCTTTGGGGAGCTCGATGCGGCGCAGGCCGAGGCGGAAGCGGTGGAGGCTGAAAGCCGGACAATTGCCGCGGTGCAAAAGGAGCTGGCCGGCGCAGAGGCTGCCCAGCTGCTCGATGAGCCCCACCGGAACCTCGAGCGCAGCCGGAAGGCGGAGAAACAGAGGAAGCAAGAGGCCGCAGAGGCGGAGGGGAAGAAAGGCAGGGCGGAAACCGCTCTTCAGGCGGCGGAGAACCAGTATGCCGAACAGAAAAAACAGGAGGAACACTTCAAGGGTCTCGACGAAGAGCTCCTGAGGCTCAAAGGCCTTCTGGATACGGCCGAAGCCCTCGAAAAAACAGAGGCAGACCTGCATGCCATCCGTGAGGAGCATGCCTCAGCAGTCAAAACCGAAACAGAGCTCAAGGCCTCCATCGAGCAAAACCGGCAGGAACTCGAACAGAGTGAAGGGGAACTGAAGGAGGCAAGCGATGCTGCAGGCCGGCTCGAAGCGGCCCGGAACGAAAGGGACTACGCCGGTCGTCTTGTCCGGGAGAAAACCGGGCTTGAAGAACTGACTGATAAACTCGAGGCGGCACAGAAGGAACAGGCTTCCGCTGAAGATCAGCAGAAAACCGCGGAAGAGGCGGTAAGCAGTCAGGAAGAGGAGTACCGGCAGCTTCTCCGGCGTCAGCGTGAGGGCCGGGCGGCGCTGCTGGCCGAGGGACTCGAGGAAGGGACACCCTGTCCGGTTTGCGGGTCCGTGCATCACCCGGAACCTGCTTCCTCGCCTCTGTCGATTCCCGGCGATGAAGCCGTTGAACAAGCATCCCGCCTCCTCGAGTCAGCCCGAAAAGAGGCCGACCAAAAGCGGAAAGCCGCCAACACCCAGGCAGAAACAACGGCGGCCTTGAAAAGCCGAATGGAAGCCCTCCGGTCGAGTCTGGGGGATGAGGCAGCAAAAACCCTCGATGATCTCCAGGAACGGGCCGAACGCGCAGAGGCATATCTTGCAGAACTCGAAAAGCAAACCGCCGGCATCGAGGATCTCGAAAAGCAGGTGGAGACTGCACAAAGCACACGGAAACGGCTGGAGACCGAGCTCGCCTCCTCCGCCGCCTCTCTCCGGGAGCTCGAACTTCAGCTCCGTGAACTCGAAACCAGGCAGAAAGAACAAACGAAGGCGCTTCCCGAGGGCCTGACAAGCACATCCGCTCTATCCGAACGCATCCGCTCGCTGACAGAACAATCGACCACCTTCCGCACAGAACTCGAACAGGCGGAGGCCGCCAAGAGAGAGGCGGCATCGGCGGCAGAACTCGCCTCGGCGGAGGCCGAACGAACTGCTCAGGCTGCATCCGAGGCAGAAACAGAGCTTGCCGAAGCGGAAAAACACTTTCTCCGGCGGCTGCAGGAGGCAGGCTTCGAGACCGAATCCGATCTGCTCACTGCCTCCCGGAGCAGCCAAGAGATTTCAGATCTGAAGGAGCAAATCGAGCGATTCACCTCCCGGGCTGCCGCAGCCAAGAACCGCCTCGAGCGGGCCCGGGCTGCGGTGGCAGAGAAGGAGCGTCCCGACGTCGACAAAGCAGCAGCAGAACTCGAAAAACAGGAGTCGGACCTCGAACAGCTGCTTGGAAACCATACCCGGCTCGAGGAGCGGCTGCGGCGCCTGGAGGAGCTTTCCTCCGCCTGCCGGGAAGTGAACAAAGACTATGAATCAAAGCAGGCAGCCTACACCCGCCTGGGCAAGCTTGCCGAGACGGCCGCAGGCAAAGGCGCAAACACCCTCCGCCTTTCATTCCACGACTTCGTTCTCTCCTCGCTCTTAGACGAGATACTCGAGGCGGCAAGCCGCAGGCTGCAGATCATGAGCCGCAAGCGCTACTCCCTGCACCGGCGGAGAGAACCGGGAGACCGGCGACGACGGAGCGGGCTGGACCTGGAGGTCTTCGACGCCTACACCGGCACGAGCCGGGATGCAGGCAGCCTGTCCGGCGGAGAGAGCTTTCTTGCCGCCCTCTCTCTGGCTATGGGAATGGCCGAGGTCGTTACCGCCAGGCAGGGGGGAATAAAACTGGACACGCTTTTTATCGACGAGGGATTCGGCAGCCTGGACGCGGAGGCCCTGGATGCCGCCATCGACGCCTTAACGGAACTGCAAAACAGCGGGCGTCTTATCGGGGTTATCTCTCACGTTCAGGAACTAAAAAACCGGATCGACACCCGCCTCGAGGTCCTCTCCGGCCAGTCCGGAAGCAGCACCCGCTTCGTGCTGCCCTGAGGATACCCGCTCTTCTCTTAAAAAAGGCCTTCCTGTTCTTCCCGTTCGCGGTACTTTTGGTCAGGCACATGGAGAATCTCCCGGGGCTTGCTGCCGTTGGCAGGCCCCACGATTCCGCGTTCCTCCATCTCTTCGATCAGACGGGCCGCCCGGTTGTACCCGACCTTGAGCCGGCGCTGGAGGTAAGAGGCGGAAGCCTTTCCGGCATTCATGACGATCTGCAGGGCCTCGTCCATCAGAGGATCTGCGCCCTCACCGGAAAAAAGCCCTGCCTCTCCCTCTTCTTCGATAAAGATATCATCGTCAATATAGTCCGGCTCTCCGAATTCTCTGCGGATGTGGGCGGTAGTACTCTCTACTTCCCGTTCGGAAAGAAAAGCGCCCTGGATCCGCACCGGAAAGGGATCGACCGAAGAAATGTAGAGCATGTCCCCCCGGCCGAGGAGCTTCTCCGCCCCTACCGAGTCGAGGATGATCCTGGAGTCGAATTTGCTGGCCACCATAAAGGCAATGCGGGCGGGAATGTTCGCCTTGATCAAACCGGTAATCACATCGATCGAGGGGCGCTGGGTTGCAAGCACCAGATGGATGCCCACCGCCCGCGACATAGCCGCCAGCCTGGCAATGGTTGATTCGAGTTCCTTTCCCGACGTGGTCATGAGGTCTGCAAATTCATCGACAATAATCACGATATAGGGAAGCGGCTCGGTGGCCAGATTCTGCTTCTGTATCTTTTCGTTGTAAGAGCGCACATCCCGGACACCAAGGGCGTCGAGAAGGGAGTAACGCCGCTCCATCTCGTAGATGCAGTACTGAAGGGCCTGAAAGGCCCGCTTGGGATCGGTAATCACCGGGGTCATCAGGTGGGCTATGTCGTTGTAGAACTTGAGCTCGACGATCTTGGGATCGATGAGCATGAGCTTGACCTCGCGGGGGGAACGGGTGAAAAGAATAGAGCAGATGATGGAGTTCACACAGACGGACTTTCCCGAACCGGTCGCTCCTGCTATGAGGAGGTGCGGCATTTGCGCCAGGTCGATCACCTGGGCCTCTCCCGGGATATCCTTCCCGAGGGCGATGGGGATTTCCATTTCATCGGGAACAAAATTCTCGTCCTGCACCATTTCCCGGAAAGAAACGATGGCCCGCCGCCGGTTGGGGACTTCGATCCCTACGGCATGCTTTCCGGGAATCGGTGCAACAATACGGACACTGGAAGCAGCCAGCCGGAGGGCAATATTGTCCGCCAGGTTGCTTATCTTGGATAGCTTTACCCCCGGAGCGGGCAGGATCTCGAACATGGTAATTACCGGGCCTTTGCGGATGCCGGTGACCTCTGCCTCGATCTTGAACTCCTTCAACGTCGAGGTAAGGACCTCGGCCGCCTCTTCGGTGTCCGCGTCGATCTTCCAGTACTCGCCGTCGTGATACTCCTTCAAGAGCTCGCCGGCTGCCTGATGGTAGTCGATCGACCTGCCGTGCCGTACCGCCTCCTCCGGGTCGTCGGGGGCTGCCGGTTCTGAAGGGGCAGCTGATGGGGTTTCGGGCTGCTCAGGGGCGGGCTGCTCGGGGGCATCCGGTGCGGCGCTGCCGTTCGGGTCGGTTTGCTCTGCGGCGGGCGGCGGTGCAAAGCTGCCGCGAGAGTCTTCCGGGTCTACCAGCTCTGCGGCGGGCAGGTCGGCAGGCTTCTCCCCGCCGGCCCGCCCACGGGCAGCCGATTCGTCCAGCAGGTCCGATTCGGGATTCTCCTGACTGTCCGCCCCTCCCTCTGTGCGGTTTTTCCTGAGCGACTTGAGCTCGGGCAATTCGCGGATATCAGGCAGCCTGAAGGGCGCCGGCTCCCCGCCTGCCGCATCATCCCCGGCGATTTCTGCTTCTTTTTCACCGCTTTCTTCCAGCTCGGGCCCTGCAGCATCTTTTCGTTTCTTGGTTCGTCTCGGGCTTACCGTAAGCGGTTCCGGCAGTGCCAAACGCCGTTCGTTCTTTTTCTGCGGGTCTTCGGCACGGGACTTTTCTTTATCGGTTCCGGGGAAAACACGATCGAGGAAGCCGCTGACCGGAGCTGTTAACCTGGCAAAAAGCAGAATTTCTAAAACCAGCACCATTCCCAGCAGAATCAGCGCCCCGCTTTTTCCAAAGGAATCCAGGAAAAACCGGGTTACCGGAGCGGGCTCATTGGTGAGGATCAGCCGGAGAAGAATCGAGGCAGTAATAAATGGAACCACGGAAAAGACCATGATCACGCTGTAGGCGGTCCGGTACCCGCTGCTCAAAAGGAGATACGAGGCTGCAGCCAAATAAACCGGGATAAACCAGGCGGCCCAGGAAAAACTCAGGAACTGGAACTGTCCGATAAAGCCGAACAGTGCGAATACAGCGGGGATGTCGGGGCTTGATAGGTAGACCAACAGCCCAAGAGCGAGAATTACTGATAATCCGGCACAGATATAGGCCAGAACATGAACGAGTACACGGCTCTGCACGGATTCCTCCTGTTTCCTAGTATCGGAACAGCAGGCTCCCTCCTACAGGAAGAGCAGTCCGAATATTGCTGCGGGAATAAGATAAATTGCAAAGAGATGGAGTTTCCCCTTGCGAATGAGCCGAAGGAGAAAAATCAACGCCGCCATTCCCACCGCAAATGATGCGACAAAGCCGGCGATCAAAGAAGAAGCGGGTATCATCTCCATCATCTCCGCGCGCTCACCCCACTTGAGCAGCAGGGCTCCGAGAATAGCGGGAATGGACAGAAGAAAAGCAAATTCCCCGGCCTCTTCCCGTTTCATCCCAGCAAAGAGCCCCGACGCGATTGTGATTCCCGATCGGGAAATGCCCGGAAAAACGCCCAGCCCCTGACCGATCCCGGTCCACAAGGCCTCCCGTAAACCGATCACTTCGTAGCTCCGTTTGGGCTTGCTCAGGAGGGTCAAGAGTAAAACACCGGCGGTAACAAGAAACAGGAGCGAGGTTAGTCTTCCGGTAAAATACTCTTCGAACCGGGAAACCCCAAAACCGACCCCGGCCGTTAAAACGGTGGCGATAAAGAGGGGGGGAATGAGGCGGAGATTCAACCGGTCACCCTCCACGGGAGCACGTTTGAACACCCGCCACAAAGCTCCGAGAATCAAACCGATCCGGCGGCGGAAAACGATCACGACGACCAAAAGAGTCGCTACATGGAGCAAGACATCAAAGAGAACAGGAATTGTCTCGATACCCAGATACTCACGAGCCACAACCAGGTGGCCGGAGGAAGAAACCGGGAGAAACTCCGTAAGGCCCTGAACAAGGCCGAGTATAAACGCCTGAAAAACACTCAATTTTCACCCCCTCTCTTTGCTGCCGTGAAATCCGGATAGACTACTGCCAGGGTTTCAACCGGGCTGCGCTGACGATAAAGATACTCGTAAGCGATGAATGACACAACTACCTTTTTAACATAATTCCTGGTTTGCTCGATAGGGATAGCCTCGACCAACAGATCTTCCGGCAAGTCCGCATAGAGGCGCTCCCAGCGCCGCATCCTCGTGGGACCGCCGTTATAGGCAGCCAGGGCCCGGGGAATCGAGTCAAAACGGTCGATAAGTCCGGCAAGATAATACGCGCCGATGCGCAAATTGGTCTTCGGATCGATAAGGTCGCTGTGCTCCGGCTCGGGAAGACCCAGCCGGGCCGCCATGTCACTTGCCGTGTCCGGCATCAACTGGCTGAGACCCACCGCCCCGGCGTACGAGACGATTTCCTCATCGAACCGGCTCTCCTCTCGGACAACGGCAAAGAGCAGTCCCGCAGGCAATCCCGCCTCTGCAGCGGCCTCCTTTACCAGCCGGGCGTACCCTTGTGGATATACAAGCGAAAGCCGCTGTTCGCCCCCGGTCCACCGCCCGCTCCGAAGCGCCGCCTCGGCAATACGTATCGAAGGGCGCAAGGCATCCTGTTCAGCCAGCTCTTCCGTCAATCGCAACAACAACTCGGGACTGAGCTCTCCACTTGAACGGGAACCAAGGCGGTAGGCTTCCCACAGGTGGCCGTAATCCAGCATTCCACGGACGTAGCGGTTCATCGCGGGCCGAAATTCTTCTGTCTGCGGTGTCTGTTCACCGGCCGGAGCAGGCGGCAGTAGAACCGAGCCGTCTGCTCCGCCTAAAAAGGCATAGTAGAAACCGGCGGTGGAAACTCTCCAGTCCTCCGGTTCCTCCCCCGGTGGAGACCAGGGCGGGCCGGGAGGTTCCGTCCGTCCTGCGGAAAGCGGGGAATCCCCCTTCGGGCCGGCGGAAGCCTCTCCTGGGAGTACGGCAGCCTCACCGGCCGGAAGCGGGCCCCGCCGGTACCCTGGTCTCCCGGAATGCCGGAGAATGTAACTGAGGCGTTGGATGGTATCCGGCTCAGCAGAGGGAGCGAGTAAACGGTACACCTCATCGAGCCGGCGCCAGTCACCCCGGCCGACCAGGTCCGCTATCATCGGATCAATCAGATCATCAAAATATTCCGGATCCTGCCACCTGGAAACCAATTGATCCATATGATCTGCAAGCCGGACCGCTCCTGTCCGATACAGGGTACTCGCCCAGTACCACAGCGCCCGCTCATGCTCGATACTGCCGGCAGGTGCGAGCCGTACGGCCTGTTCGAGGTAATCGAGGGCACGAGGATAATTGCCAGCTGCCCGATAGAGTCTGCCGGTCCGCTCATTGAGTTCAAAGCGGAACTGCCGATCGCTCTCTTTGGCCCAGCGGCCCAGCACTTGCGCTCCTTCTTCATGCGCACTGCTTCCCAAATAGACACGGTAAAGACTCAGCAGGAGCCGGCGCTCCTGAAACAGCTCGGGGACTTCGAGCGCCAGGGGATGCAAGAGGTCGTAAGCCTGCCCGTACTGCCGGCCGCCTGCAAGATACAAGCCCTTCAAAAGATCCCGCTGATCCTCCGTAAAATCCTGCAGATCCGGATCATGATAGGTGAGAAAAAGATAGATGCGCCCCTGGAGTTCTCCCAGGGGGGCACGCAGAGCAAAGCGGTAGAGTTCTCCAGGAGCGCCGGGCTCCCCCAAACGGTAGGAGGCAACCTGTTCCATGAGCTGTGCTTCGAACCGTTCTTCTTCCTCCAGTTTTTCCGGATCCAGGCTCCTGCTCCACTTCAGCAGTTGCTTGTCCTTCTTCTGTTCATAAAGTGCCTGGATCAGCTTGTACGTGATAAGCGCCTCGGCTTCTTCCCGGCTATAGAGTACCAAGCGGTCCTGATCGAGCTCTTCCAGGAATCTTTCTGCGCTGCTCTCGGCCCGGTCGAACTCTTCTTCCTGTAAATAGGAATCGAGCAGTTCCAGAGCCGCTTGTACGGGGAAGTCACCTGTCTTCCATGCCAGCAGACGGAGAGCGGCGCTGGTTGAAACCAAATCCAGAGACTCCAAATGGCGGGCAATATAATACGGCGCCGCCGAACCGATCTCGAGGGCCTGGTCGACATCGTATTTACTGTAATCGATATGCCGGAGAAACCCCCTCTCGCCATGCGCGAGCTTCTCCCGAATATACTGCTTTTCATAACCGAATACATCTCGATCGGAACAACCGGTCAAGGCAAAAAGAAGAGCGAAAACCGAAATGAACAAAACGGTTGCGCGAAGGGGGCACGTTATAAGGGGAGATTTGATGGTCTTTTCCAATGTCTGGTTATTCGGGAATGCGAATCCGGTTTCCGGCTTGGATGTAATCAGGGTCCTCGATATTGTTGTATTCAGCGATCTTTCCATAGAGCCAAGGGGTTCTATAAAAGGCCTCCGAAAGGTCCCAGAGTGTATCCCCCCTCCTGATACGATACTCAACTGCTCGGGGAGATTCGGTTTCTTCTACCTCTGCACCGCCCGCTGAGGAGGCAACTGCTTCCTCAGGAGCTGTTTCTTCCGGAGCTGCTTCTTCCGGAGCTGCTTCCTCCGGAGCCGATTGTTCCGGCTGTGTTGCTTCCTCGATCTCTTCTTCTGTTTCAACGGCTTCCGGCTCTTCCCCGGCAGCGCTCACTCCTCCGGCCTGTTCGGTTTGGGGGGTACCCTCAGCCTCGAGCGGCGGCACCTCCGGTCCTTTGAAGGCCCGGAATAAAAGAAGGGTTGCAAGCAAGATAACAACAATAGCAAAAACAATAAAACCGACGAGTACAAGAGGCCTTTTCTTGGCTTTCGGTTCCTTTTCCTGTTCTTCCGGCCGAAGTTCTTCCTGACGGTATTCCTCTTCATCGAAAAACTCTTCGAAGTCATCTCCGGCACCTGCGCCGGCAGCAGCGGTCTCTTCCTCGGGCAGGCCGAAGTCCTCTTCCGGCAGTTCCAGGTCGCCGAGCTCTTCGCTCCCGCCGGCCTCTTCCTCGGCTCCCCCAGCCTCTTCCTCGGGCAGACCGAAGTCCTCTTCCGGCAGTCCCAGGTCGCCGAGCTCTTCGCTCCCGCCGGCCTCTTCCTCGGCTCCCCCAGGCTCTTCCTCGGGCAGACCGAAGTCCTCTTCCGGCAGTTCCAGATCGCCGAGCTCTTCGCTTCCGCCGGCCTCTTCCTCGGGCTGCTCGAGATCACTGTCTATTTGAAAATCCGGGAAGGCCTGTATCTGTGATTCATCAAGAGATTCGAGAGTCAATGACAGACTCTGACGCTCACCGGTCATCGAGTCGGAGGCATCGGCAGAGAGGTTCCCTTCATCGTCCACGCCCAGAACGAGTTCGACTTCCGGTTCTCCCTTGGAGGCGTTCTGGATATTTTCTATCTGCAGACTTCCGACATACTGAGGTTCCTGAAAATCTTCTCCGATTCCGCGATAGAGGTCGATCTGCACACTTTCCTGATTGTCCCGAATGGTTGTCAGGGTGAGTTTTTTCCGCGCTGCAGCACCTTCGTCGAGTATTGGAACGAAACTCCCATCGGCTTGTTTTATCCCGATTCTTGCCTGATCCACAGCTCCTCCTTAAAAAAAGCCTATCCCTGCCTTGGGGTTTTGTCAATTAGAACCAGGTTCCTTGACAATAGGTAATCGCAAAACCCATAATTGATGCATGTACGGGTCATTTCCCATAGCTATTCTTATTATCGTCCCAGTAGCCGTTCTCGGTCTATTTATTTTCTTTTTTCTGAAAAAAAATCAGGAGAAAGACGGAGAAAACCGCCGAAAAAAGGCAAAAGATTCAGGCGCCGTCCTGAAAGAAGCCAACCGAAAACTGGCTCAGAACCCGAAAGACCATGAAGCGCTCAGCATTGTAGCCGACCATTACTATCAACAGGAAGAATGGTCCAAGGCGTTTAATACCTACAAGACCCTGCTCGACCTTTGTGCCACCAATCCCGATATCGACGAATTTCAGGTAAACCTTCGTTACGGGCTTACTGCAATGAAAACGAAACAGTATGAAGAGGCGTATAAATCTCTTATGATCGCCCGCAAAGAAAACGAGAACCTCTTCGAAATCAACTACAATCTCGGCTATCTCGAATACCTTCGTAAAAACTACGACCGGGCCTCGGCTTTGTTGAATCGGGCCAACAAAAGTCAGCCTGACCACTTCCAGACCATGAAATACCTCGCCCAGAGCCTGTACCGCATGAGAAAACACAGCGACGCTGTCCGGCTCTTGAAACAGGTAGTAGATGTTATGCCCGACGACAAAGAGGCGCTTTTCACACTCGGTCAGGCCTATCACGATCTCGGACAGGGCGATAATGCCTTGAAGGTTTTTACCCATCTGCGTGGCGATCCAAGGGTGGGACCGAATGCCTCACTTTTCGCCGGCACAATCCATGCCAATCAACGTCAGTATGAACGGGCAATCATGGACTACGAAATCGGGCTCAAACATGAACAAATCAAACCTGCCGTTCAATTGGAACTCAAGTACCGTCTTGCTATGGCATATATCCAAAACCAGGACATCTCCAATGCGCTTCAGTATCTGCACCAAATCAAGAGCGCCTCTTCCGGATACAAGGACGTTGAATCGCTGATCAAACGCTACCAGGAGCTCAACTCGAACAACAATCTCCGGATCTATCTTATGTCACAAACCTCGGATTTCGTGAGCCTGTGCCGGAAAATTGTCACCCATCATTTTCGCAAGGCAAGTGTAAAAATTTCGGACATCTCTGTACAAAAGAGTGAATACGCCGATATCCTGGCCGAGGTAGACACCCCGAGCTGGCAGGACCTGGTATTATTCCGCTTTATCCGCAGCTCGAGCACGATCGGCGAGCTTTCCCTGCGGGACTTTCATTCCCGCGTCAAAGAGGTAAAGGCCGGGCGGGGGCTGTGCATGACACCCGGGACTTTCTCCGAGGAAGCAAAACGCTTTGTGGAAGCACGCCTTATCGACCTCATTGAAAAAGACAAATTCAACAAGATCCTCCAGGCAATCAGCTGACACCTATCTGTGTGTGGTCATGATCTTTCCGGCCGCATTGTAACCAGCAGGCGCTCCTTGCCCCCTGGGGATGGTAATTCCCGGACAACCGGATCGGAAATGGAAGAACATACAGAGCGCAGCTCTTCCAATTCCTTTTCCACCGTGCTTCTTTTTCCTTTATACGCTGCAACCAGCCCGTTTTCTTTCAGAAGGGGAACAACTGCGGGGACCCAATCCGCAAGGGAGCCGAGTGCCCGGAACAGAATTAGATCGAATCCGTCGGGCACGTCCTTGCTGGTAACATCCGAAGCAGCGATTTCTACATTTTCCGCCCCAACGGCAGGCACAGCATTTCTCAGAAACCCCGCCTTCTTTTCCGAGCGTTCGAAAAGAACGAACTCCCAATCGGGCCGCATGACCGCCAGGGGAATCCCCGGGAGCCCGGCCCCCGAACCGATATCGGCAGCGCGAAAGGGACGTTTTTTTGCCGCGCCGGTCCGGCCGGCCTGCTCGGCGAACTCATCGAGCACCGGCAGTGCGGCAAGACTGTCCAGCACGTGCTCTGCAGGCAAGCGGTCGGAGCGGGAGATCAAAGCAAGTTTCCGGTTCCAGAAGATCAATTCATCCAGATACACACCGAGCTGCTCGAGCTGCTGCCGGCTGAAGGAAATATCCATGGCCTCAAGGCCCCGGGCCGTCTCCTCTGCGAGAGAATCCATTCAGCGCCGCTCCAGCAATACCATCAACACAGCAATATCCGAATTCCGTACTCCGGATATCCTCGAAGCCTGCCCCAAAGAAAACGGCCGGATCTGTTCGAGCTTTTCCCTCGCTTCTTTGGAAATTCCCTCGGCCCCGCTGTAGTCGAAATCCTCCGGTATCCGCACCTTTTCCATCTTTCGAAAGCGCCGCAGCTGCCGTTCCTGCCGCTGCAGATAGCCCTCGTAGGTGATGTCGAGTTCTACCCGTTTGAGCCAGTCGGCCGGATAGTCTTTCAGTGAGGATACATCTTCGGGCCCGCTGCCTGCGGCGGCCTCCCGCCACCCCCTCCCGCCGGCCGTACCGCCGCTTCGTTTCCCGCCGGCCGCCTTCCAGCT
>JAIPGG010000064.1 GCA_021736255.1 Spirochaetales bacterium
CTCCGACAACGTAGAGATCTACCTCCAGGTCGGGGCCGCCTCGGAGGACCTGGACGGGGACGGGGTCCTCGATCACGAATACTCCCCCTACAACCGCGGGTATCGATTCAACGACCCGGCGAACGGCGCGAACCTCCTGATCGGCGGGGGACCGAGGGGAAACGGCAACGGCCGGATCGACAGCGAGGACATCGACAGCAACAGCCTCCTGGACCCCGAGAACGGCGACCGTATCTACAATCCGGGGTCGGCACTCCTGGATATGAACGTAGGCGGAGATACTCCGCCCACCAGCTGGAGTCAGGAAAATCTCCCGCTTGCAGGCTCCCGCAGCGAGCTGACCGAGGCCCGCTTCGTCCGGATCATCGTGGTCCGGGACGGGGCGGCGGGAGATATATCCGGCAAGGTGGTGGTCTCCCCCTTCCGCTTCCGCGGGGCGGAGCTGAGCCTGTCGGCCGAAGCAGGTACCGAAGCAGATGAACAAAATATCCTGGACGCCGTAAGCGTCCGGGAGGTCCCGGAGACATTCTCTGCCGACCCCGCCCCCCAAAAGCTCTCCGAAGCCTACCCGGAGGTGGCTGACATCTTTCACTCAGGCGGAGCGATTCAGAGGGTGACCGAGGCCAAGTGGTCGACGGTGGGATCAGCGGCACCAGGCAGCTTTACCCTCACCGGTTATACTCCCTCCGTCCCCCTGCGATACTACAACTCCCTCACCTTCTACTATCGCACCCCGGGCCTCGTCAGCCCCGGAGACAAGCAGCTCGCGATCGACTACACCGACGCCTCCGGCCGGGGAGTCCACGCCTCTTTTCCCCCGGGAGTACATGAGGCCTGGCAAAGGGTCGTTGTCGATTTTTCCGATAGAACCGTTCAAGTGGACGGGCAGGAAATTGCCGGGGCCTCTGTGGAAATCGACGGGAGGGTGGAAAATCTCAACCGTTTCAAGGCCACCCTCTCGGATGATGACGGAGACAGCACCGGCAACTTCGACGCAGGAGCCCTCTACATCGACGAGGTTTCTCTGACCGATCCGGCAGGCCTTGTGGGCACCGGCGCCGCGGCCGAGGTGGACTACCGCATCCCCGGAGAGATATGGACCGCAGGCGATGTGCCTATCCTGGCAAACCTCCGCCTGCGCGAGAGCGCATACGGGGCAACCCGCGGCTTCTCCTCCGAGTACGGCGAACCCTCGGCTACGCACCGCGGGACATCCTCCACCAGCGCCGGGGCCGACATCCTCTACACCAGCCTGGACATCGACCTCGACATCAGCGCCGATGAATACGACTCCAGCCTGGCGGGAGGACACCGGATCCAGATACCGAGCTTCCAGAGCCCGGTAACCTTGACCGACAGCTACCGCACCGACCAGGAAGGACGAAGCCTCTCCCGGAGTAACAGCCTGACCCTCAGGCACAGCGATATCGGACAGGCTGAACTCGATACCCAGTCCGAAATCATCGACGGAACGCTGAGTCAAAACTGGAATCTCAGCGCAGATTCACTTTGGGAGGCATCTCCCGCGCTGAAACTCAGCCTGTCAATCGGCAAATCACAAACCGGCGATTACCACGAGGACGGGAATTACTTCAGCCGATGGGCCACAGGATTCCGCTTTCTTCTGCCGAGCCGGGAAGGGAGCTTTCTCGAGCGAACCGGGTCGACAGACCTCAGCCTCAGCGTACCCCCCGAACCGGTGGGCCTCGAAACCAGGGCCGAACTCTCGTACACCTCTTCCCGCTATACCGGCAGGCTGCAGAAAAACAGCGGACTGTTCGAAACAACGCTGCCGCTCAGCTTCTCAGGGCCCCCCTCGTGGGGGCTGGATTTTGGTTACAGCCGCGAGTTCGATTTCAGTCGTTCCTTCAGCGGGGCGGGAGATTATGCCGAAGATTTTTCGGTGCTGGGCGATGATCTGGCCTCTCACTCGTACATTTTTCTCTCGATTCCCTACGCAGAACTCTTTCTCGAAAAACCGGCGGACGAACTAGCCGTAGCCTCCGAAGGGTACGAGACCGCCCGGTACCGCCCGGAGTCCTTTATTCGCTACACCAGAAACTACGGTTCGAGACTGATTGATTTAATGATTCCATCGTATGCCTACCTTTCCGCCTACCGGGAAATCGAGCGGGAAGCCTCCCTTATAGAGGAACGGTTCGGCTGGTCGGCGAATATCCGGAATGCAGCGGTCAACCTGTTTGGAAGACTAGGAGCCTATCCCTTCTTCGATTTCTACCGCACCGACGAGTTCGGTACCGGTTTCGGATTTACCTCGGATTACCTCAAAAGCACCGGAGACCAGACCTACCAGTTGGAAACCGATCAATTTGTCTATCTCGAATTCACCCCCGGTATCTATTTCCGGCTCGAACATGCCCTGACCACAACCCTGGGAGAAGAGATTTTCGAAGACTCCAGTTCGGCCTCTTTTGTCTGGGAAATAGTCCCGGAAAAACCCTGGGACCTTCCCCTCCTGAGCGAACGAATAGAAAAAGAAACCGTTCTTTCAAATACCGAACGCTTCAGCCTGGTTTTTGAACAGCAGGGGGAAGATGACAGGGCCCCGACGATTCAACTCGACCTCGGCCATGAAACGGCTCTGCACTTCGGTGAATACGGGTACATTGGAGCTCGAATCGAACTCGGATGGCAGCGCCGCCCTGAACCGGCTGTTGACGGTATCGATTACTACCACCTCATCGGCTTTCTCGCTGCCATCGAAGCCCACCTCACCTTCTGATCATTCGGCGCCTGGCAAAGGACAGGGTAGAAGAGGACATGGCGGCCAAAGACAGGATATCCGCCCGGGAACTCCTATCTCCACGATCGGGGGCAGCAAGGAAAGTTTCCCCCAGGGGCTGTTTTTCACCGGCGCTCTGCGCTACAATATACCTGTGATTTCAATCTCCTCGTGTTTTAATCGGCCCGTTCGGCGGGTTATCTTTTTTTCAGTTCTGTTTCTCTTTCTCGCCCTCGGCACCCCTTCGATTGCAGCAGAAGCCGATCGGCTTGTATGGATAGGCGCGGAGTCTCAAGCAGAGGTCTCGATCACCAGCGGAACAGAAGAAGAGCTGAATCCTGAACCGGGAAGACTCATTGCCGAAGGCACTCGGATAAATTCCGGAGACACGGTGAGCCTGATCAGGATAGAACCGCAGAATACCCTGCTGGTTCTCTCCCCGTCGACTGAAATCCAAATCCTCAGCCTTGCAGGAAACAGACTCGAGAGCAGGACACGAATTTCTCTTCAGAAGGGAAAACTCAGAATTACCGGCACGACTCAGAAAGAACAGCCGATTATCCTTCGAACGCCCCGGGCAGTTTTTCGAATCCATTCGGCGGACGCAGGAGTGCAGGTTTTACCCGACAGCGAAGACGGAGGAGCCGTTCGCTCGGGACGGGTAGAGATGCTCAATATGGAAACCGGCGAACGAATCACGCTGCCTCCGGGCACAGGAGCTACTACAGGAGCCGATATCTTTCAGCCGCAACCGCTCGAAGATTCTGAATTGACGGCGTTCTTTCGGGACATCCCCCTTCCGGAAAAGGAAATCCGGGAAAATGCCGTAACAGAGGGCCCTATAGGCCCTGCTAACGGACAGGACACAAAAATCGGAAAACCTGAAACCGGGCAAACGGAAAAAAAACAGCTCGACTGGTTCGATTTGTCGATCTCCGGCGGTGGAGCCCTCATTACCAGCAGCCTTTACGGTTCGTTCTCTTTCGGATTGACCTTCACCGCCGAACCGTTCAAGGCGGAACTCCTATTCCCCGTCAGATTTTCACAAAGGCCCTTTATTCCCGAATTGTGGCATCGGCCCAAGGGAAACAACGAGTGGTCCTTCGGAAGCGATCAAACCGATCCTGGGGCTGCTGTGGCAGATGCTTTCATAGACCTTGGATTAAAGGTACACCGGATATCATGGGGCCGGCCTGGGGATTTGATCTACGGACACATAGGGCAGCTTGAAGGAATAAACCTCGAACCCGGTCTCATTGTTCGGAATTACCGAAACACCCTCGATACCCCTTCGATACGCCGGATCGGCGCTCTGGGCGAACTCAACCTCGATCTCATAAAGGTCAAGCTTTTTACCGGAGATTTGACCGAGCCGGAAGTATTTGCCGGCAGAATCGCTATCGCACCGGTAAAGGACATCCTTCCCCTGGCCATGGGAATCACCCTGGCTTCCGATATCGACCCAGCCGGAGACCTCGATGATGAGAGGGAAAACTCCTGCGGAGATCCGGCCCTCCTGTCGGGGGGACTCGACCTTGTTTTATCGCTGATGGATGCACCGGAGCTTTCCCTCTCCTTTTACACAGCCGCCGGCGCTCAATCGGTGTTTTTACGTGACGAGGTGGCAGGAAGCGGTTATAGCGCCGGCTTCAATACCGATGTACTGTTTTTCGACAACCGGCTGAGAAGCTTCGGCTTTTCGGCGGGGACTTTTGGAACGGCGGGAATTTTCGACTGGCGGCTGGGGTACGAAATGAGTAAGGGGATCTTCAAACCCGGTCTGTTTTCTCCGGGGTATGAACGGCTGAAAACAGATTATATTGCCAATTCTCTGGTTCCCTACTTACAGAATCCCGGCAACAAGCGCTATGACCGGTGGGAAGCGGGTGTTCTCGGAGAGGCAGGATTCAGCTTTTTTGAAGACCGTTTTCGCATTGGGCTTGCATATCGTTTTCCCTTCGGTATTGGTGAAGCAGGGTTCCGGGAATCGGACGAGGATTTTGCCGAACTAGAGATGACGCTCAAGGATACCGGAGAACAAACACCCGCCGGGTCTGTTTTTCTTCGAAGGCGATACTTCCTGTCCACCATTCTCGAAGAAGAGGCCCAGCTCCGGAGCGGAACCACGATAGAGACAAACCTGTTTGATTCCAACACCATGATCGGGAGCAGAATTATGATACCGGCCGGCCAATCATTCTCTTTCACTCTTTCGGCAGGAACCAACGTATCTATCGACGACCTCGACAACCCAGAACCGATGGTGAGCCTCGAAACCACCTGGACCTTTTGATAGAATACTATCCATGAACAAAGCCAACAGCCTGGATGAAAACAAAAGGGAAGGATCGATACAGGTCCTTCCCGATCAGGTAGCACGGAAAATCGCCGCCGGCGAGGTCATCGAACGGCCGTCCTCGGTTATCCGGGAGCTTCTCGACAACGCCATCGATGCCGGGGCAACAAGCATCGAGGTGACTATCGAACAGGGTGGAATCGGTCTGATCCGTGTCTCGGACAACGGCGCCGGCATGAGTGAATCCGATCTGAAGCAGTGTTTGCTTCCTCATGCCACCTCCAAGATCCGGAGCACTGAGGATTTGCTGAAGGTGAAAAGCATGGGCTTTCGAGGAGAAGCCCTTTCCAGTATTGCCGCGGTGGCCTCTATGAGCATCACTTCCCGACCTGGGGAGAACCATTCCGGGGCGGAACAGGATCATGCCGGCAAGATTACGGTGCATCATGGGAAACAAAGAGAGCTCGAGAGAGTTCAGGGGGCCCCGGGAACCACGGTCGAGGTTCGAGGGCTTTTTGCCGATCTTCCTGCCCGAAAGAGATTTCTGAAAAGTCCTTCTGCTGAATCAACCCAGTGCCGGCGGGTTTTTCTGGAAAAAGCCGTGGCCTTTCCGGGAAGAACCTTCCGTTTTACAACGGAAGGTTCGGGGAGGACCATGCTCCCCCCCGTCCGGCAGGTGGACCGCATCATCTCTGCCTATCCCCGTATCGGCAGCCGGAATTTCTTCGATACCATCGAGGGGAGCGAAGGACCGGCCGGGTATCAGCTGGTGCTCGGCGGGCCGGAAACAGCAAGACGTGACCGAAGATATCTGCATGTATATGTGAATAAACGTAAAATCCAGGATTACAGCTTGATGCAGGCCATAGAATACGGCTACCGGACCATACTGCCGGGGGGAAGTTTCCCCACCGCCTTCCTTTTTCTCGAGATCGAGCCGGATCTGGTGGATTTCAACATTCACCCGGCAAAACGTGAAGCCCGTATCCGGATTGCCAGAGACATCCATCACCTGGTAACGACCTCAGTCCAGAGTCATTTCGGGGCGGGTCTGGACCATAAGGGGCAGTATCGAAAAGAAGGGGGGCAGGAACAGCTCCTGGGTGAACCGGAGAGGAACCTCCGGCCTGAACGAGACCGAGCCGAACAATTCAGCCGTCTGGTAACAGAAGAAGCCCGCCGGAATCCGGCAGGGAAACCGGAGCCGGAAAACAGGAACGAAACTCCGGCACAGAGTTCAAACCGAGATACCGGCAGCTTCGAATCATCTTCCGGCGAGCAGCCTGCTCCCTTTCGCTACATCGGACAGACAATGGGAATCTTTTTGATTGCTGAAAAAGATGACTCCATCTTCATTATCGACCAACATGCCGCACATGAACGCATCCTCTATGACCGTTTCCGCTCGGCTTCGCATCGGCGGCAAACATTACTGGTTCCGACCCAAATAAAAAAGGAGGATATGATTGTCGAACCGGGAGAGGATCTTCTCCATCGGCTGAATGATATGGGCGTATGTGTGGAGAGTGAAAAAAGCGGCGACGGACTGCTGATTACCGCACTACCGGATTTCGCCGCCGGGAGGGAAACGGCGGTGACTGACTTCTTGCGGAATTTTTCCGGAAGTACCGAAAACCTGCAGCGGGAATTCTATGCCGACCTTGCCTGTAAAGCGGCAATCAAAGAGGGAGAAATTTTACAAGCGGAAGATGCCGCATCCCTTGTTGCCGGTGCTTTCGGTCTTACCGAACCCCGCTGTCCGCACGGGCGGCCTGTGTGGCACCGGATCGATCGGGAAACCCTCTTTGAACTAGTAGGGCGAACATAAGATAGAAAGAGACGCTGCCTTTCCTCATTCGGCATTCTCGATAAGAGTACGGACCTCCTCCCGATGACGGTAATCCGCAGGCGCCTTCTCCAGTAGGGTTTCGAGAATCGACTTCGCACCGGCGGTATCCTCCTCACTGAAAAGCAGCTTTCCCAGCCGGTAATAAGCGTCCCAGTAAGCAGGATCACGTTTGATCACCTCGGATAGAGCCTGCTTAGCCTGGTCATTTTGTTCGGTTTCAATATAAGCGAGAGCAAGATTGTAACGCATCGTGGTATCGCCGGGTTCCTTCTCTATGGCCTTCTGATAATGGGTGATGCTGTCACGGTACAGTTCTTTGTGAAGATAGACATTTCCGAGATTATTATTCACCTCCACAGCCCCAGGATCGAGTTCATAGGCTGTCAGCAATTGTTCCAGAGCCTTGTCGTATAATCCGTTCTCGTCATACATGCGGCCAAGGTTGATCCTCGGTTTAATATACTCTGCATCACGTTTGATGGAAGCCTGGTAGGCCTGGAGGGCTGTTTCCTCTTCTCCGGCCGCTTCGGCGGCTGCCCCGAGGGTGTATGCGTAAACTGCAGAAGCCGGATCAATTTCAACCGCTCGTGCGGCAGCATCCATAGCCTCTTCGGGTCGCCCGAGCTTCATGAGCACCTGTGCCATATTATAGTGATTGACAGCCTGCTCGGGTTCGAGTTCACGGGCTTCCCGGTAGGCCTTTTCTGCTGCCTCATAGTTGCCCCTACGGTATTCGGCAGTAGCAAGTCCCCGGTGATACCGCGCCTGGCCGTCACTGATGCTTATGGCGCGTTGGTAAGCCGAAACAGCTTCGGAATAATTCCTCTTCCGGTAGGTGAGTTCGCCGATTTCGTACCAGGCCTTGGCATAATCACTTTTTACCCCGGTCGCGTCCCGAAAAGCATCGAGTGCCCTCTCATGCTGTCCGAGCCTGCGCCTGGTAATTCCAAGATTGAAGTAGGCATTTGGAAAATCGGGTTTGACCTGGATACAGCTTTCAAAAGAGGAGGCCGCATCACGGTACCGGCCCGCCCTGAATTGGACATTGCCGAGTTCATAGAGGATTCGATAATTATCCGGATTGAGCCTTGCCGCTTCCTTGTATTCAATGATCGCTTGATCATTATTCTTCGTTTCCTTGTATATTCTGGCCAAGGTGTAGTGGGGAACCCACAGATTGGGGTTCTTTCGCAAAGCAAGGTTGGCATTTTCAACGGCCTTTCGGCGGTTTTCAGGATCTTTTGCATTCTCCCGGTAAAAAGACTCACCGGTGTAGGCATAGGCCTCGGCCCTGTCCCGATCGAGTTCGAGGACTTCCTGAAAACGGGAACGAGCATCTTCATGGTCTCCGGACTCCATTTCGGCAATCCCTTCTTCCAGCAACCGCTGGATTTTTTCTTCCCGTTCCCGTCTGGCCTGCTCCTCTTTGCTGATCCCCTCTTCCTTTGATGAGGGTTGGTCCTTTTCGGGAGCTGTTTGCTTCATCGAGGCTCCAGGGCTTTGTTCCTGGATCGTACTTCCAATACCCTCAAGACTCTCTTGCAGCTTTTTCTGTTGTTCCTCGAGGCGTTCGAGCTCTTCTTTCTTATCCCCCTCTTCCGCTTCCTTTTTTGCAGTAATGATTTGCTGCTGGAGTTCCCTGGCTTGTTCATCATCGGGATTTTCCAGAAGCAGTTCATCAATGAGATCGAGGGCGCGCTGATATTCACCGCTGTCCAGGTAATCCTCTGCGAGCAGAAGCGTATTGGCACGTTTATCTGAAGGAACTGTTTGCTGGTCCCCCGAGCCGGCAAGAAAAAAGGAACCCAGCCCGATACCGGCTGCAGCAATTGCCGCAGCTGCGATGAGTAATGTCTTTTTGCGTGTCATATTAATCCTCAATATCCGTTGCTTCTTCGAGTTCGATGATGTCCTCGGTACCGGCTCCCATATTCTGGGTGTCTTCCGAAGCATGTTCAAGGGATTTCAAAACGGAATTCAAAAGCTGTTCCCTCTTTTGTCGTTCCTCTTCTTCCTTCTGTTTCTGTTCGGCTATACGTTGCTGCTGCTCTTCGAGTTTACTCTCTAAAAGACCTATCATCTGCTCAATCGAAGAACGCTGGCGGGAATCCTGCTCGAGGTCGAGATAGGTTCTATAATCCCGTAACGCCTTCTGGTAATCATCGGTTTTCAAATAGGCATTGGCTCTATTGAGATAGGCAGGAGCGAAACCGCTTTTCTGTTTGACGGCCTGACTGTAATATTGTTGAGAAATTGAATATTTTCCCTGACGGAAGAGATTATTCCCGAGATTATAGTCAAAAAGATGACCGAGCTCTCCTCCCTGGTTGCTTCCGCGTTTGAGGACCCGTACCGCATCTTCGTACCTTCCTGCCTGTTCATAGGCTATCCCGAGATAAAGCAGTGCCCGGCTATTGTCCGGTTCGAGCGAAACCACCTGTTCGAGCAAAGACAGAGCTTTTTCAGTTCTATTGTATCTCAGATGCTCCTGTGCTTTTTCGAACAGATCGGAGGAGAAGGCCGACGGTACAACCGATACGAATAAACAAACAGCTATAAAAATGCATAGATTTTTTTTGTGTATTTTTTCCATGTCTTTGCCTCTATTAGTCCCCGAACCCTTAAGATAACATTGTATCGCAGAAGAATCTTTTTTTCACCCATCGATTTGACAGGGTGGGAAAAAATAACTACTCTAAGCATGAGAACTGGCTTTTCAGTAATCCAAGTACGTGAACAGGTAGCAAAGAGAGTATGCCGAGCATCGTTATCCTCATTCTAGTAATCGGCGCTGCAGTAGCAGGCTTGACACTATTTCTCCTCAAATCATTTATAGCACCGAAACGAATCACGAATATGAAAGAAGCCCTCAAACAAGGAAAGAGTTCACTCGTAATCCGCGGCGCAAAACAGCTAATAGCTAAGGAACCTCGCAACGCAGAAGCCCACTATTTACTCGGAAAGGCATATCTAAAAGATAAAAAGACCGAACTCGCCCTTATGGAGATGAAAACAGTAAACCAGATCGGAAATTTTGATACCGGAATCCCTGAAACAACCTTTCGCAAGGAAATTGCGGAACTCTACCTTCGTTACGGACAATCAGAAGAGGCGCTCAAGGAGTACATCATTCTGATCAAGAAGGAACCGAAGGTTGCAGAACATTATTTCAATGCAGGAAAACTGTTCGAAGAACGCAATAAGGCGGCAAATGCCTTTAAATATTTCAAAAAGGCTGCAGAGCTCAACCCGAACCATGCTGAAACCCATTTTCGACTCGGGCTTATCCTCTACCGCAGTAAAAAACCGGTGGAGGCAAAATCCGAACTCGAAAAATCACTCAAACTCAATCCATCACACTACAAGGCATACTATTACCTCGGAAAGCTGCAGAAGGAAGGCAATGACTACACCGGCGCCCTGCTTTCCTACGAAAAGGCCCAAAAGGATCCTGAATTCAAACCCAAAGCCCTGATCGAGCGGGGCACTTGCTATATGAACATGCAGAATCCGGACAAGGCTACGGTTGAATTCGAACGCGCAATCAGGGTGTCTACCGACGAATCTTCAACCGATATCTTGTACGCCCATTATTTCCTCGGCCTTGCTCTGGAGAAACTGCGGCGTATGGATGAGGCAATAGAACATTGGGAAAAGGTTTATTC
This sequence comes from Spirochaetales bacterium, assembly GCA_021736255.1. Lineage (GTDB taxonomy): Bacteria > Spirochaetota > Spirochaetia > JAIPGG01 > JAIPGG01 > JAIPGG01. The sequence continues at coordinate 10,554 of JAIPGG010000064.1, forward strand.
AAAAAAGCCGGCCTTTCGGGATGTTGCTGAAAAGCTCAGCCAATACCAAGAACTGCGAACCGACGACCGAATCAAAGACTACCTCACCGCCGGCAAAGAGGAATTCACCGATATCTGTAAAAAACTAACCGGGGCAATGGGATACACCCTTCGCGATATCGGCGACACGAACGGGGGCTGCAAGGTCACTGCGACCGAAAGTGAATCGGGAAAGTGGCGAAATGCACGCAAAATGCCGGTGCAGATCTATTTTCTCCGGATGCCCGAGAATGTCGAGGATGCTATTGTCCGTAAAATGCATGACGAGATGCGCCAAAACTCTGTTCCCCGGGGGGTTGTGGTCAATTCCGCCGGATTCAGCCGGTCGGCCCGTGAATTTGCCGAAACCCGCCCCGTCGATCTGATCGATAAAGAAAAACTACAGTCCCTTCTGAAACAAATCGATTGGTAACTCTCTCCGGAACCGGACTAACGATTAGGCACAGAGAAACAGCCTGTCACCAGCCGAACACCGATCTCATGGTCTTCACGAATAAGACGGATGCAGGAAGGCAGCGAGCGGCCGCCTTCTCCAAAGGAAGAGGAAAGTCTGATTTCTGCAGGCACGGGAGTTTCCAAAGTTACCGATTTCCCAAGATTTCCCTCTGAATCGTAACCGATGACCTGCAAATCGCCGGCACCCCCCGGCTTGATGTTCAGCAGATCGCCTTCTGCTTCCAGCACAGGAAAATCTTCTTTCGTATAGGAATAGCGGGGTTGGCCAAGATAGACAACGGTTTCCGCCTTTCTGCCTGCTCTGTCATAAACAGCAATCCGGTACGCCCCACGAGGAAAGCCCTTTTCAGCAGGCATCTCCAAATCAGAGGTTCCAATAAGCGGGTCGGAGTCCCCTTCTGCTGCATTTTTCCACTTCCGTGGACCGGCACTCCAGAACAATTCCTGCGCATCGGAAAAAACAACCATCCGGTCGAGATCTTCAGTCCCTTGGGCATCCTTTACTCGGACAAATACAGAAAGCCTTTCAACCGGTTCTAAATCGGAGTCCTCCTGATAACCAAAGACCTCTATCCTGCTGTCGAGGATAAGCGGCGGGCTGCCGCCGCAGCCGGCAAAAAGAAACACAATCAGCAGTGGGAAAACCGCCGGAAACAAGCAGAGGAACCGACTATGCGTGTATCTCAGTAAGGGATAAAACATCGTTTTTAAAGTATTTACTTCACTCCGGAGACTGTCAATTGCAGAAGCGGAAGGAAATTGGTACCATACCCCCAATGGACAAAACCACCTTTTTCTCATTAGCTTCCGCTGCTGCCGATGCAGCCGCAGAGATTCAGCTTTCCTATCTAAAGGAGGGGGTTACCTATCATTCGAAAAGCGTACGTCACGACCGGGTGACCCAGGCAGACACCGAATCCGAAGCCGCCATCGTCGAACGTATACGGAGAGATTTCCCCGACCATAATATCTACGGAGAAGAAGAGGAATACCGGAAAACCCGGTCCGACTACACCTGGATAATCGATCCTCTCGACGGTACGAATAATTTCTCGAAGGGCTTTCCCTTTTTTGCCGTTTCCATAGCCTTGAGCGTGAACGGAAATCTCATCGGAGGACTGGTACGAGACCCTGTCCGGAATGAAACCTTCTCTGCCTACCGAGGAACCGGTGCGTACTGCAATGGCGAATCTATACACTGCTCCGAAACGGTCAACCTCCAAGACGCCCTCTTGGCCACCGGCTTCTACTATGACCGGGACAGCCGTATGGAACAAACCCTCAGGGAGATCTCCTGCTTGTTCCGGCAGGGTATCGTCGGAATAAGGCGCACCGGTTCCGCTGCTCTTGACTTAAGCTATATTGCCGCCGGCCGCTTCGACGGCTTTTGGGAATTCAGGCTGCACCCGTGGGACTTTGCAGCAGGAGCGCTCATACTCAGCGAAGCAGGGGGAATGGCTGAAACAAGAGAGTTAACTCCCCTTCCTCTCGACAAACCAAGCTCGATCCTTGCTTCCAATGGATACCTTCATTCACAGCTTCATTCCGTGCTCGAGACCTGTCCTGCATAAAAAAAGCCGATCGAAGAATCAGAAGGATTCACCGGCCGGCTTTATAAAATCTTGCTTTTCAGCTGGATTAGTAGTTTTTCATAGCACGGATCTTACGGAGCTTTTTCTGCATTTTCCGCTCGAGTGCCTTCTTCTTTCTGTTTCGAATCGTCGAGGGCTTTTCGAAATATTCACGTTTCTTCCACTCTCGGATGATGCCTTCTTTTTCGACCATCCGTTTAAAACGTTTTATCGCCTTCTCCAGCGGTTCGTTATCGTCTACATTGATGACGGCTATGGAAATCACCTCCTTCTGATCCGGTCGGATAGTTTCGGATAATACCGATCAAGGCCGTTCTCGTCAAGAGACGGCCCTCACTCTTCTCCGATGAGCGGGGTGGAGACATAAAAAAGCGGATCAACAGCGACTCCATTAACCCGCACTTCCCAGTGGAGATGGGAACCGGTTACCAAACCGGTGGCTCCGGCCCGGCCGACCTCATCTCCGGTAGAAACCTCCTGTCCCTCTTCGACTTCTATGCTGTCCAGGTGGTAAAAGAGGGTATAAACCCCGGGCAGATGAGCAAGAATTACTGTGTAGCCGGTCAATATCCGTTCTCCGGCAAAAACGACCAGTCCCGGAGCAGGACTCGGTATGGGCGTGCCGATATTGGCGGACAGATCGAGCCCGTTATGAATCGACTGCGAAGTGCTTCCGTCATTGTATTGATACACTCGCCTGGTTCCGAATTTCGAGGTTACCCGGTGTGAAGGAAGAGGGTGGCGGAAAACACCGGTATGATACCGTATCTCCGGATCAAAGCTGCGGAGGATCCTTATCAACTCCCGAGTCTCCCTGGCCTTGCGTGGATCAGGTTCTTTACGGAGTTCGGTCATGGAGGAATTGAGCGGAATTTCTTCCCGGACAAAAGCCCCCTCATTCACGGTAATGTTGCGCTGGAGTCTGAAGGGATTACCGGCCTCTCTGCCTTCGACCGAAAGCTGATAGCTGCCGGCCGTCAACCAATTCGAAACAGCAAGCATCACTACCGCCTCCTGCTCTGTCGGGGTTCCGGCGGGAGTTTGGCTGTTCCCGCTCTGCTCCTGGAGGAGAAACCCTTCGGCTTTCGCTACCTCCTCGTTCTCGGAGTTCCTGAGATTTGCGGACACCTCCTGGAGTTCGATACCTTCCAGCCGTATCAGAAGCACTTCTCCCGGCTTTACAGAGGGTGCAACATTGAGTTCTGCAGCACTAGCTTCAACGGCGGGAAACAACAAAAGTGAAAGCAGAAGAAAGAGAAAAACTGTTCTATATTTTGTTCTCTTCATGGTGTTCATCTCCGAAGTGCATATCGAGAATTACAAATTGCAGGGTTTTTGTCTGCTGAAAAAAATTCCATTCAACCCGGTACACAAGATCAATTCTGCTTCCCGGCTTGAGTTTTCCGTTTATCTTATCTGCAGCATTCCAGTACAACGCAGGAAAGCGTTCCTTCCCGGACCCGCCGGCCGGCTGAACCAGCATCTTAACGTGCTCGTTCCCGCTGCCCACCAGGTCGATGCTCCCCACTTCCATACCGCGGCTCAAGAACGTAACCGGGGGGTTCTGTTCACCGTAGGGGCCGAAATAATCAATGATACGGCCGATACGGCTGTCCACATAGGCAGGGGGCAGCTCAGCATCGATTTCCAGCCTCTCCTCCTCTTCTCCGTCCAAATTCATCTCTGCACTGAATGTGGCAAAGCGTTCCCTCAATGCGTCAATATGTTCGGCGGAAATAGAGAAACCGGCGGCGAAATCATGCCCTCCCGAATCCAGAAAGAGATCGGATCCGGCTTTCAAAAGCTCATGAACATTGAACCCCCGGGCGCTTCGT
>JAIPGG010000065.1 GCA_021736255.1 Spirochaetales bacterium
AATTTATCATAGAGCAGTGTATTGAAGGGGAGGAGTTTGCAGTAGACGCCTATTTTGACCGTGAAGGGAGGCCGGTCATACTGAATATTCTCAAACACCTCTTTTCTTCGGGGGAAGATGTAAGCGACCGGGTTTATATTACATCGAAAGAGATTATGAGGGTGTTTTACGATAAGTTCTTTCCGGTACTGGAAGGTATCGGGAGGTTGACCGGAGCGAAGCGGTTCCCAATACACGCGGAGTTTCGAATCAATCCCGAAGGGGTGGTTGTTCCCATCGAGGTGAATCCGATGAGGTTTGCCGGCTGGTGCACTACCGATATTGCTTTTTATGCCTTCGGGGTCAACGTGTATGAATACTTCTTTGAACAGAAAAAACCGGACTGGGAAGCAATTTTAAGCAGGATGGATGATAAACTCTACAGTATCATCGTGGGGGATCTGCCGAAGGGTCTCGATCCCGGCAAAGTAGATGTCGATTATCATCGGCTGCTCTCGGCTTTCGAACACGTCCTCGAATTAAGAAAGATCAACTATCGCAGACACGGGGTGTTCGCTTTTGTTTTTACCGAAACCCGGGCGGAAAACCGGCAGGAGCTCGATGCAATTTTGCAGTCCGATTTGACAGAATTCGTAAAAAAACCCCGGTAACCTGTATCTCCACGATCGGGGGCACTGCAAATAGCCCTCAATATCCATCCGGCGATTCCGATACTAGATATCAGGAGGATACTCCAGTGATACGTGGACTATATACCGGAGCGAGCGGAATGGCTGCACAGCAGCACCGCTTGGACGCGCTCTCGAACAACCTGGCCAATGTCAATACAACCGGCTACAAGCGGGACACGTCGGTTCAAAAGGCCTTTCCTGAACTCTTGATCAGGCGAATGTCCGATGACGGAGTCAAGACCTTTCCCTTCGGGTCGATCGATGTATCTCCGGTGGTGGGGAAGGTAGGAACCGGTGTCGAACACAACGAAACATATACGGTTTTCACGCAAGGTTCCCTCAAGCAGACGGAGAACGATTTCGATCTGGCCCTGGAGGGCAAGGGGTTTTTTGCCATCGAAACGCCTCAAGGAGAACGGTATACCCGGAACGGTTCGTTTCATATGACCGATCAGGGCATGCTGGTCACCAAAGAGGGACTGCCGGTGCTCGGAGAGAACGGGCCTATCACCATCAAGAAGAATAATTTCGTGGTCGATCAGTACGGCAGGGTCTGGCAAAATGCAGAGTACGCCGACGACGAGGACCGGCTGGTTTCCATGGAAGAGAACGAGTGGAATGATCTCGAGATGGTGGATACGCTCAAGGTGGCCGAGTTCGACCGGGCTCGTCACCTGAAAAAACAGGGCAGTTCCCTCTGGATGGCCACCGAGGAGTCCGGAGCTGCAGAGATAGCCCGGGAAGAAGCCCGGCCGAAGGTCCGTCAGGGATTTCTGGAGACTAGCAATGTGAATCCGGTAACCGAAATGGTACAGATGATCGAGGTAAACCGGGCATACGAGGCAAACCAGCGGGTAATCCACACCGAAGACGGGATGCTCGACAAGTTGATCAACCAGGCGGTACGGCTGTGATCGGCGTGTCGATCGGGACCAGTACCATAAAGATAGGAAGAAAACGGTCGGAGCTGAGGCCGTGAGAATGATAAAGGGGGAACCGAGATGATGCGTTCACTCTGGACTGCAGCCTCCGGCATGACCGGTCAGCAGTTCAATATCGATACGATTTCCAACAACCTTTCCAATGTGAATACCACCGGATTCAAGAAGAACCGAGCTGATTTCGAGGACTTGTTGTACCAGACCAATCGCGTTGCCGGCACGCCGGCCACCGAACAAACCCTGGTGCCGGTAGGTGTCCAGGTGGGTCATGGAACCAAGGTCGCTGCTACACAAAAGATGTTCAATCAGGGAGGTCTGCAGGCCACCGGCAATATCTCGGATATCGGTATTCAGGGCGAGGGCTTTTTCCGGGTCCTTCTTTACGACGGAACATACGGCTACACTCGGGACGGGGCATTCAAGATCGATTCCAACGGGCAGCTGGTAACATCCAACGGCTATCGGGTCATGCCCGAACTGACCCTTCCGGAAAACTTTATCCGTAACAGCCTTTCAATATCTCAGGACGGGCGGGTTACCGTAAAGGTCCCCGGAAACGATGACCCCATCCAGGTCGGCCAGATGGAGCTGTTCCGTTTTACGAATCCGGCGGGGCTCAAATCCATCGGAGAGAATCTGTTCAAGATATCTCCCGCCTCCGGTGATCCGATTGCCGGCAGACCCGGGTTCGACGGGATGGGCAAGACGATACACAAGTTTATCGAGATGTCCAATGTCTCGGTGGTGGACGAGATGGTCAATATGATCGTAGCCCAGCGGGCGTACGAGATGAACTCCAAGGCTATCCAGACCTCCGACTCGATGCTTGGAATCGCCAACAACTTGAAACGATAGGAATGGAATCTGAATGGATGTGGCAATGAATGCTTTAAGCGGAATGAATCCTGATGCTGCAACTACCGGCTATCAGCAAAAACGGGTGGAACAGGCTGCAAACGCGCTGAAACGAAGCGGTGCCTCCCCTTCGGGGGGAATTGGTCTGGGCGGAGGCCGGTCTTCCTCCGGTGTTCTTGATGAAAATCAGCGCTTAAAGAATGCCTGCAGAGATTTCGAAGCAATATTCCTGAAACAGATGCTCAGTGCCATGCGCGATACGGTTCCCGAGGGCGGCCTCATCGAAGGGGGTATGGCCGAATCGATGTTCGAGGATATGCTGTACGACGAATATGCTACCAAGATGGCCGATGTCGGCGAGTTCGGTCTGCAGGATATGCTCTACGACGAGCTCTCCCGGACGACCGGCTCAGCGGATCCGGCTCATGCAACGGATCCTTCCAAAGCAGCACGCAGCTACGATGCGGCATCCGGTTCTGTTTTTTGAACTCCTCCTGCAAAGCCGAAAACCCGGACTGACCATAGTTTTTTCTGAATACCTATATACATTCTGTACAAAAAACTGCACAGTTGTCCCGACTTATTAGTCGCAACGAAAGTGAAATATTTATAAATTCATATAATACAAAAAATTACATTCGTAATTGAATGGGATAACTGGTTGGCACGTTTCTTGCTAAATAATAGGCAGGAGTGTGTATGACAAGAATACAGAAAACAGCACATACGGATCGAACCGACAGTCTTCAGCAATATTTCAACGAAATCAAAATCACTCCCCTCCTGACGTTCGAGGAGGAAATGGAGCTTTCAAAACAAATCGCGGAGGGGAACGAACCGGCGAAAGAACGGCTGATCGAGTCGAACTTGCGTCTTGTAGTCAAAATAGCAAAACAGTATGTCAGTCCGGAAATGGGCCTTATGGATCTGGTGCAGGAGGGGAACATGGGACTCATCAAGGCGGCATCGAAGTATGACTACCACAAAAAGGTCCGCTTTTCTACCTACGCGTCCTGGTGGATCAAACAGACAATAACCCGTGCCCTTTCGAACAAACGCCGGTCTATCCGGCTTCCTCATCGAAAGGAAGAGATCGTAAAAAAAGTGCAGAAATCATTTCACATCCTCAGTCAGCAGCTTATGCGGAAACCGACCGAAGAGGAGCTTGCCCGCGAGGTGGGCATCGAAGTGGATGATCTCAACGATATTTTGAATATATCCGGAACCATTCTCTCTCTCGACGGCAGTGCCGATAATGACGACAGCGGAAGTTTGATGGATGTCTGCGAGGATGAGCGCACCCGTCCCGAGGATGAGTTGATGGAAAGTTGTCTTCGCGAAGATACTCGAAAGGTCCTGACCATGCTGATGGATAAGGAACGGGAAATACTTCTCCATCGTTTTGAATTCTATGGAGGAAAGAAGTACACTCTCAAATCCATCGGTGAGAAATTCGGAATATCTCCGGAAACGGTCAGGCAAATCGAGATGCGGGCATTGAAAAAGCTGCGTGATCAGGCTGAACCGCTCAGGGACTATGTTTCCTGAGCGGGACATGCCCGCCTTTCTGCTTGACCAAAGTCATCTCCCCCGGTAGCCTAGCCCTGTGAAAAGGAAAAAAGGCCCGAAAGCACTTATACTCCTCGGTTCGGTTGCGGTCCTGCTTGTTCTCATCCTTTTTTTGATAGGCGATGGAAATAAGGCGGCAGGCAGCCGGAGCGGAATCTCCACGCTGGAAACGGATACCCCTTCAACGGAAGAATCTGGGCAGGCTGCAGCATCCGATGCAGATTCGGGCCCGAAAGGCGCCGGTAAGCAGACCGGTGAACCCACTCCGGCCGGCGGCGGCTCGAGCCGTTCAGCGAGCCCTGAAAAGCTGCCGGAAAAGCCGGAACCCGAAGCCACGGTAGCTCTGGTAATAGATGATGTGGGCTACAGCCTCGAACAGCTCGATATCTACTTAGACCTCTCAGTGCCGATGACCTTTTCCATCTTGCCCGGTCTTCCGAATACCGAGGAATCTGTAGAACGTATCAGGGAAGCCTCGGCGAAGAAACCGGTCGGAACGACCGGCCGGCAATTTGCCTACATGCTTCACCAGCCTATGGAAGCGCTCGGCGGAGAGGATCCCGGCCCCGGTGCTATCTATGCCGATATGCAGCCCTCCGAGGCGCTCGAGATATTCCGGAAAAACCTCGCCCAGGTGCCCGGTGCAGTGGGGGTCAACAATCACATGGGCTCGAAAACTACGGCGGTGCCGGAACTGATGCAGGCGCTGATCGGTGAGTGTTCAAACCGGGAAATCGTATTCCTCGACAGCCTTACCACGGCGGATTCGGCGGCCGGCGCCGCCGCTCGAAGCCTGGGTGTTCCGATCCTCGTTCGCCGGACTTTCCTCGATAATGTACGGGAACCCGAGGCTATTCGCAGTGCCCTCCAAAGCGGAATAGCGGAAGCGAGAATCAACGGGCAGGCGGTGCTGATCGGTCACCTCTGGTCCCCTGAGCTTGCCGACGTACTGAAAGAAGAGGTCCCCCGTCTCCGCGAAGAGGGTGTCCGGTTCGTTCCTCTCGGAGGCCTCGATCCTGTTCTGCCTGAAAGGGCGGCTCCCGAAAGTTCACCGGATGAGTACCCGATTCCGCCGACCGATTACGCCGAACATGCCCCGGCTGATTCAGAAGATGCAGGAGCGCAAGAGGAGGAGTCCTGAGCCGTGCTGGTTCTCGGTATTGAAACATCCTGCGACGAATGCTCTGCGGCGGTAGTAGAAGACGGCCGGCGTATTCTCAGCAATGTGGTTGCCACGCAGATCTACTATCACAAGCCCTACGACGGAGTGGTACCGGAAATAGCGAGCCGGAAACACACTGAATGGATTGTGCCTGTGGTCCGTTCGGCCCTGTCAAAAGCGGGTGTTCAGGCGGCTGATCTCGGCGGTGTCGCGGTAACCGGCAGGCCTGGACTGCTCGGTTCTCTGTTGGTAGGGCTTTCCTATGCTAAGGGCCTATCCTACAGCCTCGGAATTCCGCTGATCAGCGTTGATCACATCAAGGCGCATCTGTATGCCCCTCTTTTGGAGTATGAGCTCGACTATCCCTATCTCGGGCTTTTGGTGTCCGGAGGGCATACGGTGATATGTGTGGTCGAGGGATTCGATACGGTGGAGGTGCTGGGAACAACCATCGACGATGCCTGCGGCGAGGCTTTCGACAAGGTGGCCAAACACTATCAGCTCGGGTATCCCGGCGGAGTGGTTATCGATCGCCTGTCGAAGGAAGGAAATCCACGAGCCTATCGCTTTCCCCAGCCCTCACTCCATAAAGGGGATCACCGCTTCGATGTTTCCTATTCCGGACTCAAAACGGCGGTGATTAATCAGATCGATCAGTTCTGGGACGGGGCATCGGAAAAGAGCCCCGAGAATATTGCGGCTTCCTTTCAGAAGGCCGCCATTGATATGATTACCAGCAGACTGCGGAAGGCCCTATCTGACACGGGTATCAAAGCCCTCGCTGCAGGCGGCGGTGTAGCGGCAAACTCATATCTTCGCAGCGAACTGTTTCGGATCGGAGAGGAAATGGGGATAGAGCCTGCCATACCGTCCATGCCGCTGTGCACTGACAACGGTGCGATGATTGCAGGGCTCGGATACCATTACCTCCAACGCGGGGACCGGGACGGTCTCGATGCCGTGGCCTCGGCACGGGTCCCGGTTTTCAACCGAAAATACCTTTGAGCTTAGCTCAACCCCTTATGCTTCTTGATCGAGATAATCGCTCTCGAGCTTGTTGAGATCCTCGTCGTCTTCATAGAGGACCGGGATATCCGGTACCGGTTTTGCTGCAATCCTGCGGGCCACCTGTCCTACGGCGGTAGCAAAGGAACTGCCGGGTTCCATAAGTACCAGCGGCTGCCTCCGGATTATGGATTGACTAATCTGGTCGTGCTTTTGCACGAAACCGATATACTCGAGTTCTATATCAAGGTTCCTCCGTACGATCTGCCTCAGCTTAGAACCGACGGCAATATCATTGCGGGCCGAACCCATATTCAAAATGACCTTTGGAAAAAAGGTTTCCAGCTTCTGTTCTGCGGTCTTGCCTGATTCCGGCTTCAAGGCATAAAGGTCCATGATCAGTTTTCGAAAGGATGTATCGGTTCCCTCGATTTTCTGGGAAACAAAATCGGTAATCAGTTTCCGTTCCTCGCTGCGCGGGGGAAAACTGCGGTAAAGGAGGCGGTAAAGGGCCGTTTTTAAAAAGGAATAGGCATTCAAAACAGCGGTGGTTTCCGGCGTGGTAACGATCAGGCCGATGCTCGATGTCAGAAAGAAATCGATCGTGTTGTAACTGCTTCCCGAACCGAGGTCCAGAAGGGTGTAATCTGCGGTCAGCCGGCTGAGCTCCCGGATAATGCTGCGTTTTTTGAAGTAAGGCAGATTGGCAGTACCCGGCATGAGCGAATCGCCGGGGATAAAAAAGAGCCGATCGATCCCGGTGGGTACGATCAGTGATTCGAGCCGGTCGGCCTGTTTGTTGATAAGCTGTCCCACCCCGGCATGCTTGTTTTTGACACCAAGACAGGTATGCAGATTTGCCCCGCCCAAGTCCAGATCGACCATTATTACGGTTTTTCCGAGTCTGGCAAGGCTGACACCCAGGTTGGCCGTCATTACCGTTTTCCCTACTCCTCCTTTTCCACTGGCAACCGGAACAATCACATTCATATCTCGAGAGGATAGAACGAGACGGGGGAAATTGCAATGACGGGGCAGAGACAGAACATGGCAATAGTGCAATCAACGTTGACAGCACATCAGCTTCATACTACTATCGAAGCAAGATGAAAGACCCTGATTTTTATGTCCTTATTGTTTACCCGGATGATTCGAGTGAGCTCAAGCAGGCTGCCCAGGTGTTTTTTGAGGCTGCTGATGAACATGCAAAAGAGGTTCGGGTAAAGGCGGCTTCGGATGTTCTGATCCCGGATATACTGGCATGCGATGTGCTTGTATTCGGGGCCGGGTCTGGTTCGCCTGCCCAGAGCGGATACTCGGAAATCCAGCGGGTTTTCCGGGGAATCAACCTCAGAAGGCGGGTGGCAGGTTTAGTTTACCCTGGGAGTGACGGAGAAGAAGGCACGGAGAATTCACAAGACTCAAACGCCTTTCAAACATGCAGCTTTCTCTCCAAGATGTGCGAGGGAACAGGCCTTGCACAGCCGTTGGACTGTTTTGCCTGGAACGATGAGCAGAGTGAAAAAGCGCGGGTCTGGATGAACGATCTTATCAAGGAGTGGGAGCGGTCACGTGAGGAAAGCATACGATCTTGATTCAGCGATAAGGAAGGTCCCCGATTTTCCGAAACCGGGGATTACTTTTTATGATATTACCGGAATTCTGGTGAATCCCGAGGCTTTTTCCTACTGTGTGGACAAGATGGAAGATCTCTACCGCGGTCGTGTTGATGCGGTGGCGGCTGTGGAGTCGAGGGGATTTATTTTTGCAGCACCCCTTGCGCAGCGTCTCGGCATTCCGATGATTCTGATCCGGAAAAAGGGGAAGCTGCCGGGAAAGACCATCAGCCGAAGTTTCGCACTGGAGTATGGAGAGGACACGATCGAAGTTCATCCCCAGGATGTTCCCCAGGGGGCAAGAGTGCTCCTTCTCGATGACTTGATCGCTACCGGCGGAACGTTGAAAGCGGCTTCCGAGCTGCTCGAAGAAGCCGGAGGCCGGCTCGAAGAGATTTTCGGCGTAGTCGGGCTCCCTTTTCTCAACTACGAGGAAAAGCTCGAAGGCAGGACGATAACCACCCTGATAGACTACCACGGCGAGTAGGCGGCAACCGTCTACCCGGGTCTTGACAGCTCCGAAGTTATTGGGTAATTTTTCCATCGTGTTTCCCGGTGGTGTAATGGTAGCACACAAGATTCTGGTTCTTGCTGTGGGGGTTCAAGTCCTCCCCGGGAAGATAGTGGCCCCTTCGTCTATCGGCTAGGACGGGAGATTCTCATTCTTCAAAGAGGGGTTCGACTCCCCTAGGGGCTATGGGCCGGCATTATGCCGGCTTTTTTTACGCCCCCCGGAGCAGGTCTGCAGCTGTCGGGGGCAGCACGTCGAGGACTGCTATGACTCCGCCGGCGCTGAGCTGCAAAGTCCTAGTGTCAGAAGGCGGCCCGGGGCCCGTCGGCCGGTGACCAGCCCCCGGTGACCCGGTGTGACTCAGCAGCCGGCGGTACGGCGCCCGGCGCCCGGCGGCAGTATGCCCGGCAGTCGGCGGTACGGCGACCGGGCAGCAGGTGCCCCGCGGCCCGGTGACCCGGTGTGACTCAGCAGCCGGCGGTACGGCGCCCGGCGCCCGGCGGCAGTATGCCCGGTAGCCAGTGGCCCTGCACCCGGCGGCCGGTGACCAGCCCCCGGTGACCCGGTGTGACTCAGCAGCCGGCGGTACGGCGACCGGGCAGCAGGTGCCCCGCGGCCCGGCATGCATGCACCCGGTGGCCAGTGGCCCTGCACCCGGTGGCCCCGCGGCCCCGCGGCCCGGCATGCATGCGCCCGGTGGCCCCGGTGCCCAACGGCCAAAGGCTCAGCGCCCGCCGGCACGGTGCGACCGGTTATCCGGCGGCCCTGCACCCAGCCGACCGGCGGCGGTGACCCGCCGGTCCGGTGACCCGGTGGCGCAAATCCCGAAAATCGGGGTAACATAGAATAGAATAGATTCCATGGAATAAGGGAGAAACGACATGCCTGATGCCTGTTCCCTGATACTGGATGACGGGACAGTGTTTACCGGTACCTGGTTCGGACGCAAACCTCCGGCAGCAGCCGATCTCGAAGGCAAGAGCGTAGGACTGCGCGGTGCCGGAGAGGTCGTCTTCAATACGGCCATGTCCGGGTATCATGAGGTTCTGACCGACTCCTCCTATACCGGGCAGATGGTGGCTATGACCTATCCCCACATCGGCAACTACGGGGATTTGGACCAGTGGTCTGAAGCAGGCCCCGAAAAAGGCCGAAGCAATCCGGAGGTCAAACCCACAGCCCTCATCGTACGCAAGGTCTATCGCGGACCTGTTCCCGAGGGACGGATGAGTCTCGACCGTTTTCTTTTGCTTCACGATACACCCGGTATTACCGGCATCGACACACGCGCGCTGACGCTGAAACTCCGGGACGAAGGCAGCCGGAGCGGAGTAATTATCTCTCACAGTGCCGACGACGGCCCCTCAGACGAAGAACTGAAAGCCTCTCTCAGTTTTCTCTCCGGCTACCCGGTCATGGAGGGGCAGAACCTCGTTGATGGAGTGGGAACACTCGAACGGCAGGAAGGTGAGTTCTCCCTCGGTGAGGGAACCGGCGCCTATGAGCTGACCGGAGCAGGCAATCGTCTCGCCAAGGGACGGCCCGGCCGTGCCGCAAAACCGGAAGCCGGGAGCGCAGGCTCGCAGCCGGCCCAGACCGTGTCCCAGGCGGCAGCCCAGTCCGCGTCTCAGGCAGCAGCCCAGACCGTGTCCCAGCCAGCAGCCACAGCTCAGCCCGCGTCCCAGGCAGCCCAGACCGCGCCGCCGGCCTCAGGAGCCCAAGCCCAGCCGGCCCAGACCTCGCCGCCGGCCCAGCCCACGTCCCAGACCGCGCCGCCGGCCCAGCCCGTGTCCAAGTCCGCAGCCCCGGCCCAGCCCGCGTCCCAGACCGCAGCCCAGCCAGCAGCCACAGCTCAGACCGCGTCCCAGCCGCCAGCCCAGCCAGCAGCCCCGCAGGTCGCACTCATCGATTACGGAATCAAGGCAAACATAATCCGGGAAATGCAGGCGGCAGGCGCACGAGTGGTCCTCTATCCCTCTACCGCCGGCGCGGAAGAGATTCTGGAGGCAAACCACGACGCGGTCCTCCTCTCCAACGGCCCCGGCGACCCGGGAGTGCTCCGGCAGCAGGCGGAGGTGATAAGCCGGCTCATCGGCAAGATTCCCGTATTCGGCATTTGCCTCGGACATCAGCTCGTCGCCCAGGCCATAGGCGCCGAAACCTACAAGATGAAGTTCGGACATCATGGAGTCAACCATCCGGTACGGGATGAACGAACCACCAAGACCTTTGTTACCTCCCAGAATCACGGCTTTGCCGTAGACGAGGAGAGCCTGCCCTCGGACGCACAGGTGTGGTTTCGAAACGCCAACGACGGTTCGGTGGAAGGACTCATTCTCGAAAACCGCCGTGTGCTGACCACCCAGTTTCATCCCGAATCCGCTCCCGGCCCCCATGATGGCCGGTGGATTTTCTCCCGTTTTCTCGAGGTAATCGACAAGGAGTAACCGTGCCTGCCAGAACAGACATAAAGAAGATACTGCTCATCGGATCAGGGCCGATCGTAATCGGTCAGGCCTGTGAGTTCGACTATTCCGGTACCCAGGCGGTCAAGGCCCTCAAGGAAGAGGGCTATCAGGTCGTATTGGTCAACCCCAATCCCGCCACGGTAATGACCACCCCCGGTATCGCAGATACCATCTATATGGAGCCCCTCAAGCCGGCCTATCTCGAAGAGATTATCCGCATCGAACGCCCCGACGCGGTTCTGCCGACCATGGGCGGGCAGACCGCGCTCAACCTGACCCTCAAGCTCTACGATGAGGGGATCCTCGAACGCTACGGTGTAGATGTGATCGGTGCGAGTATCGAGGCGATACGCCTTGCCGAAGACCGCGGAAGTTTTAAAGAGATTGCCGCGAGTATCGGCCTGGAAAGCCCGCGTTCGGCGGTGGTAAAAGAGCTCGGCGGCGCCATTGAACTGGAAAAGGAAGTAGGCCTTCCCCTCGTTATCCGCCCCTCGTACACCCTCGGAGGGCAGGGCGGAAGTATCGCAACAACACACCGGGACCTGGAGATCCTTACCGAACGCGCCCTGACCGAAAGCCCGGTAGGCCAGGCCCTGATCGAAGAATCACTGATCGGCTGGAAAGAATTCGAGCTCGAAGTCATGCGGGACGAGATGGACAATGCCGTCATCATCTGTTCCATCGAAAACATCGACCCCATGGGCGTCCACACCGGAGACAGCATCACCGTGGCGCCCCAGCAAACGCTGTCCGACCGGCAATACCAGGTCATGCGTACAGCCGCCCTCGAGGTACTCCGCGCCATCGGAGTGGACTGCGGCGGCTCGAACGTTCAGTTCGCCGTCAAACCCGACACCGGCCGGATGGTCATTATCGAAATGAACCCCCGGGTCTCCCGTTCCTCGGCCCTGGCAAGCAAAGCCACCGGATTCCCCATAGCCCGCTGCGCAGCCAGACTGGCAGTCGGATTCACCCTCGATGAAATCATCAACGAGATCACCGGAAAAACCGTCTCCTGTTTCGAACCGGCCCTCGATTACACCGCCGTAAAGGTCCCCCGCTTCGAAGCGGAAAAGTTTCCCGCCGGCTACACAGAACTCGGAACCCAGATGAAGTCGGTCGGAGAGTCCCTGGCTCTCGGCAGAACGCTCATCGAAGCCCTGAACAAGGCACTCCGGGCAGCAGAGTTCGGCTACGACGGACTGACCGAACTCACCGGCTATACCAACACAGAACTCGACCACATGCTCGACACCCGCCATCCCCTGCGGATCTTTGCAGCCTATACCGCCATCAAGCACTCGGGCCCCGCGCGGATCGAGGAACTCTCCCGCCGCACCGGTTTCAACGAGTGGTTCCTCTATCAGATGGCCGAGCTCGCAGAGCTCGAACGCCGGATAAGCGTCGGACCGGCCGCCGGACCTCTTCTGCTGGAGGCAAAACAGGCGGGACTCTCGGACGCCCGGCTTGCAGAACTCTCCTGGACCACCGCGCAGGAAATATATAAAAAGCGGGAAGAGGAGGGGCTCTTTGCCTCCTATCATTTTGTGGACACCTGTGCCGGCGAGTTCGAAGCGGAAACCCCCTACTTCTACTCGACCTGGGGCGAGATAAACGAAGGCCCGCCTGCATCAGAGCGGACGGTAGTAATCATCGCCAGCGGCCCCAACCGGATCGGACAGGGACTGGAGTTCGACACCTGCTGCACCCTGGCATCCATCGCCTACCGCAGCCACGGTATCAAGACCATCCTCATCAATTCCAACCCCGAAACCGTCTCCACCGACTTCAACGTCTCGGACAAACTCTACATCGAACCCCTTACCCCCGAGCACGTCATCGAAGTCATGCGCAAGGAACAGGTTGATGACGTGCTGCTCCAGCTCGGCGGACAGACCCCGCTCAATATGGCGGAGGACCTCGAGGCCTGGGGGGCAAAGGTCATCGGGACAAACGTGGAAAGCATCCAGCAGGCCGAGCACCGAGGATCCTTTTCCGACATCGTAAAGCGCCTCGGACTGCGCCAGCCGGACAACCGGACCGCCTCCAGCCGCAAAGAGGTCGCCTCCTTTGCCGCGGACATGGGATTTCCCGTACTCCTTCGACCGTCTTACGTGCTCGGCGGAAAGAGCATGTTCATCGCCTTCAACCGGGAAGAGCTCGACGAGTTTCTGCGAAAGAACATCGAGATCAGCCCCCGACGGCCGGTGCTGGTCGACCAGTTTCTCGAAGACGCCTTCGAGTACGATATGGACGCCCTCTCGGACGGAGAGAACGTCTACATCGCCGGCATCATGCAGCACATCGAGGCCGCCGGGATCCACTCGGGAGACTCAGCCTGCGTTTTTCCCGCCTACAAGGCCGAACCCGGCATCCAGCGGGAGATGATCGATCTGACCGCCTCCATCGCCCGGGAAATCAAGGTCAAAGGCTTTATCAACATCCAGTTCGCCTGCAAGGACGGCGAGCTCTACATCCTCGAAGTCAACCCGCGGGCATCGCGGACCGTCCCGTTTCTTTTCAAGGCATCCGGCGTGGACCTCCTCGATGCAGCAGTCAGGATGTGGGAAGGGGAAAACCTCGAATCACAGGGGCTAACCACCGGCGGAATCGGGGTAGGACAGTGCCGGACCGGCTGGGCCGTCAAGGAATCGGTATTCTCCTTCGAACGCCTCGGCGAGACTGACCCCATCCTCGGACCCGAAATGAAGTCCACCGGCGAGGTAATCGGAACCGGAGAAAGCTTCGGTGAAGCCTACGCCAAAGCGCAGGCCTCCATGGGGATAGAGCTGCCCACCTCCGGAAGGGTCTTCGTCTCCGTCCACGACAGCGACAAGCAGACCATCCTCCCCATCGTCCGCGAGCTCGAGCGGATGGGTTTCACCATAGCGGCAACCCGCGGGACCGCCGGATTCCTCTTTCAAAACGGCATCTTCGCCGAAGTGGTCCTGAAAATCCAGGAAGGCAACCCCAACATGATCGATCACATCCGGGCAGGCCGCTTCCAGCTCATGATCAACACCCCCCTCGGCCGCTTTTCTCAGAAAGGCGACCACGAGCTCCGCATCGAAGCCGTCAGAAGAAGGGTGCCCTATACCACAACCACCTCGGCAGCAGCCGCAGCGGTGGACGGAATCAAGTACCTGAAAAAGGGCGAGCGAATCGTCCGGCCGCTGTAACCTGCAGAAGATACAGCAGATATCTTTTGGGGGGAGGCGCCCCGAGACTCTTCAGGAACCATCGGCCGTTTCATCCCGCCTCCCCCTCGCTCCGGCCCCCGCGCCTTCGGCAGCGGGCCGCGCTCTTCGGGCTCCGTCGCCTCCGCCCTGCGCGGCCCTCGGGGTCCTTTGCTACCCCCGCCACTTTCTGATGCGGAAAAAAAGAACTGTATGAATCGGAAAATCGGGTATACCATAAAAAAAGGGGTATGCCATGAAAAGAATCGGTATCGGTGCCTGTATAGCCGTTTTTCTTTTGATCGGGACCTTCACCCTCGCGGCGGAAACCGCCGGTGAGGGAGGGGATGCTGCAGACGGCAAGGGAAGCAGTTCTTTCAAGGATCCGGCCTCGCTCAGCAATGAAGAGGCACGCCTTGTTATCGAAGAGATGACCGCCGCCATGAACCGCTTCTCCGAGCGAATGGACGGCCTTGCCG
>JAIPGG010000066.1 GCA_021736255.1 Spirochaetales bacterium
AGCGGATATCTGTCCGCTTCGCCAAATACTGATCGATTACTGCTTGGGTATCAAAATCGACGAGTTGCACCTCTATTTTGCCGAGAAGTTGTATTTCCTCTTTTAATCCCAGAATATTCAGAAAACTGCGCTTATCCAGCCGGTAAGCGGAACGTTTCTTCGAAAGAGAAAGCTTTGCCGTTTCCACATTCAGCTTTGACTGCAGAAGGGTCCGTTCATTGATCCGGCCGTTCTCGAATCGGATGGTATTCATCTCAGACTGCCGGCCTGCTAGCTCGAGATCTTCTTGTAATAGTTCGATCTCCCGTTCAGCCAGGAGCAAACGGAAAAACTCCGTACTAACGGTGGAAATAATATTGCTTCGGGCAGCTTCATAGGAGATTTCCGCAAGGTGATAGGCCGCACTGGTTTTGCGGATTTCCGCTGCTATACCGGTGTTGAGCTGAAGGGAAAGCGAAGCCCCCGCCGAATAACTGAAGGGTTCCTGTCCGGGCATTGTACTTTCGGTAAACAACGTCTTCGAATAGTTCACTCCGCCCTGGAGATTTATCGACGGTAGAAAGAGAGACCACAGATTTTCATCGGCCTCCCCTGCTGTTTTCATATCGAGCATTTCTTTCTTGAGGCCGAGATTGTTTTCAACAGCCAGATCGATACAGCGATCGAGGGTGTAACCCGAATCATTCTCGCCTGCAAATACCGGATCGCCAAATACCAGGCCGGCAGAAACGAAAAGAAAAAGACCAAGTAGCCGGTACAAATGCTGAACAGGTATTCTCGCCACACCGTGCCTCCTCCGAATAATTGCCACTATCATAACAACTGAGATGATCCAGCGGTAGTGAATAAGGCGGGTTTCCCTATTACTTCCGTCACTGAGGATTCATTACCCCCGTCATCTTTTCATTTCCCGAACGAGAGCATATAGTTTTTGTATACATGAAAGCCTCGAATTACCGCGATTATACACGCTTTGTTCTGGTCACTTTTTTTCTTACCTCCAGCGGGGTTCTGTTTCTCCGCAGGCTCTTTTGGAGCCTCTCTTCGCGAAGCCCTCACTATACTCCGGAAATACCCACCCTGCTGATAGTTCTTTTGGTATGGGCTTTCTTCTTCTGGTATGCGGTCGAGCTCTATGAATTTTTCCGTTGGAACTACCGGGTAAAGAATCCCTTTCTTTATTACACCCTCTTTGCGGCACGGATTATCCCGTTCCTGATCGTTATCGCCTTGAAGGTTGAAATATACAGTTTGCTTTTGCCCATGTTTTTTGTGGTACTGGTATTTTATTCCTCGATTTATTTCGGCGCCCCGGCCGGGATAGGAATTCTATCGGGGGTGTTGGCCCTGCAAATAGGGATCGACATCACCCTGAACGACCCCTTCCGTCCGCCGGGAAATACACAGAGAGACATCGATCTGTTCTTCCTCTTCTATAAAATCATGAATTCTCTTTTAGTCTGGCTGATCGGCTATTTTTGGAAACGGGACAGACTCAGATGGAGGCAGAATCAGATCCTCACCTCCGATCTCCGCCGCACTCAGAGCCAACTCAGAAAATACGCCGAACAGGTAACCGAAACGGTGGTACTCGAAGAGAGGAACCGTCTGGCTCGAGATATTCATGACAGCATCGGTCACAATCTTACTGCCGCAACGATACAGCTTACCAAAGCGGAGGGTTTCTTCGACCGGGACCGGCCCACTGCCCTGCTGGCACTGAATGAGGCTCGCAGCTGTATCCAGGAAGGAATGAGGGACGTCCGAGAGGTCCTCGGAACACTGAACGAGCAAACAGGCTCGTTCGATATATTCAGCCAAATCCGGAAAATTATCGAACGGCTGCCTCCGGAACAGATCACTACCGAAATTCGCCTGGAAGGTGATCCGGCGGAGTATAATAAAGCAGTATTGCTTGCAGTCTACCGGCTGGTACAGGAAGGGGTAACCAACATTCTCAAACACTCGGAAGCAAACAAGGTAGAGATCCGGGTCTCCCTCGGAAGCCGGAATGCAGACATTGTTATCAAAGACAACGGGAAGGGGTTCGAAGCGGAGAAAATAAAGAGTCCGGTTGAAAAAAACGGTGAACAAGCAAAATCCATTGGCTTCGGACTCGAGGGACTTCGCGATCGGATCAGCCTTGTTCGGGGAATATTGCACATTGAATCGGAGCCGGGGATCGGCACGCTGTTGACGGCACAGGTACCCAGAGAACCCTCTGCACTTATAAACGGGAGCGAATATGAGCAGCACATCGATTAAAGTCCTGGTTGCTGATGATCAGCGTTTAGTACGGGATGGGATTGCCTCTATTCTTTCCCTGTTTGAAGATATCGAAGTGTGTGCGGTGGCCTCCGACGGCGGCGAATCGGTAGAGAAGGCCCGAACTTCAAAACCCGATGTAGCCCTTCTCGACATTCGCATGCCGGTGCTGGACGGGATAGCTGCAGCGGAAACCATGCTGAGAGAAAAAACAGCAGGCGCGGCATTGATGCTGACAACCTTCGATGATGAAGAGTACATTGTAAAGGCCGTCCGCGCAGGAGCATCAGGCTACCTTCTCAAGGACCTTCCGTCCGAGGAACTCCACCAAGCCATAACGACGGTACACAAGGGAGGCTTCCTCTCGACTCAGGCAATAATGGGAAAGGTGCAGAATCATATCCAAACCTCCGACTCTTCCGATGCACAGGCACTCCGACTTTATGCTCCTTTGAGCCGGAGGGAAAAGGATATTTTGAAACTTGTCGGGGAGGGAGCAACAAATCAGGAAATCGCCGCCGAACTCGGCTTGAGCGAAGGGACGGTAAAAAATTATATTTCGGGTATTCTCGACAACATGGGCTTTCGGGACCGGATCCAGGCGGCCCTATTTGCATCAAGAAACGGTTTGAGCTGAACTGTCCTGACCCTGCCCCTGCTCCAGTCTCTCCCGTTCCTTCGTATTTATGATCAGCATCTGCAGCCGGTTTTCTACATTGGCAAAACTGGTATCCGGATCATAATCGAGAGCAAGTATTTGTATATCCGGTTTTTCTCTTTTGATGCTCTTTATTAATCCCCGGCCTGTTACATGGTTCGGAAGACAGCCGAACGGCTGAAGGATCAAAAAGGATTTTATACCGTGATCTGCATGTGAGAGTATCTCCCCTGCTATCATCCATCCCTCTCCTGATGTAAAGGTCTTGTCGATAATATGCTGGGAACGCTGGGCAATCTGTTGGAGGGGGGGCTTTTTTTCCCATAGAGGATGTCGTTCGGCGATCTTTTCGATTTTCCGGATCACATGGTTGATGTATTTATTTGATATCTTATTAATAAAATTCTTCACCGCCGGATGGGAAACGTAATACTCTTCCTTTTGATCTATCTCCAGCAGGTATTCACGATGCATATTGTAGAAGAGATTCGGCATCATAACTTCCAGACCGTTTTTTTCAAGGTAGTCTTCTATCCTGTTGTTCGATCCAGGGTGAAAATTCAGCAGGAACTCTCCGATCATGAACACCCGCGGCTTGCGGACGCTTCTGTCATATTCGATGGTACGAAACCGGTCGACGGCACTCTCGAAGGCATCCTGCGCGCTCTTGAGACTCTTATCGAATCCCCGGCAGACGGCATTTACTGATTCATCAAAGACTTTATCGGCTTCTCCCTGATTCATCTCATAGGGCCGAATTTTCCGGCGCAGATCCTCGAGGATGTCGTTCATGACAAGGCCCCACAGCATCCGCAGCTCGAACAGGGGAGACAATTTGAATCCTGGGTGCATGTTCTTGGTGTCGTCATCGGTAGTGATAATCGGAACCTGAGAATATCCGGAATCATCGAGGGCCTGCCGAGCCATCATAGAATAATGCGCAAGACGGCAGTCGCATTGGGACTTGGCAAGCCCGAGCACGACCTCATCCGGATCATACTTACCCTCATCGAGGACCGAGAGAAACTCTCCTACATTGATCTGGGCGGGAAAGCACATGTCGTTGTGAACATATTTTTTTCCCAGTTTAATAGCCTTCTCCCCGGCAACCGGAAGAGGTTCCACCCGGAACCCTTCCTTCTTGATCGCAGCGGTGGCAACCTGAGCAAAAGCCCAGGTAACATTCGGAACGAGGATTGTTTTGACCTTGTCTTTCTTCTCAAAAAAAACATCGTAGGGTTTGACTTCCCTTACCGGTTCCTGGATCCCCTTTTGCCGTTTTGAAGTAACGGTTTCAATAAAGGATTTGATCCTGATATTGAGCGGTCCTGTGACATCGCTTTCATCCATCTTCAACTGCAGGGGACTCTTTCCCGCCCCTTTCTTCAAAAGGCGGGTTACTTCATCAGAAATTACAGCATCATGTCCGCAGCCGAAACTGATAATCTGAACATATTCCAGCCTGGGATCCGAAGCAGCAATGAGCGCCCCGGCAAACATCCGGACATGATAATTGACCGTCAACTCGGCACGAACCGGACTCAGATCCACCTCATGGAGCCCGGGCAGGGCATCGAGAGGAAGCACCGGAATTCCGGCCCTGAGGAAATAATCCGAAAGATTATGATTTATGAGCTCATCCGAGTGATAGGGCCGACCCGCCATTACTACAGCGAATTCATCGTCTCCTAGAGAATCCAGCAGCGCCTGCCCCGCTCTGGTAAGTTCATTTTTGAAACGGGCGGTCGCCTTATCCCCCTCCTCTATTGCTTCCCGCACCAAACGTTCGGGCAGACCGAAGCTCGTTGCCATGTATTCCGCCAGTGATTTCCGTCGGGCCTTTTCATCGGTCCAGTGGAAATTCGGGGTATCCATCGGAATTCGATTTTTTTCCCAAGGCTCATCACTGGTGCGCAAAACCATAGGATATCCCTTGAGAACAGCACAGGCATGTTCGCTGTAAATAGTTTTGTTTTCCGTAATCATCCTGTTCATGATGGGCATGAAGATACGGTCGACCTTTTTGGCTATCAGGTCCTGGATGTGTCCATGTGCAAGCTTTGCCGGAAAACAGATCGTGTCTGAGGGGATCAGAGACAACCCGCTTTCGAACATCTTCTTGGAACTTTTTGCGGACAGCTTTACCTGAAATCCGAGCGATCGGAAAAATGCCCGCCAGAACGGGTAGGATTCCCAAAAATCCAGCACCCGCGGAATGCCGATGGTAATATCCTTTTCGGGAGCCAGTTGTTTTGTATCAGAATCCTGGAATATCAATTCCTGCCGATACCGGAAAAGATCGCGCATATTACTGCGCTTGTTGTTTATTTGTTTCAGTTTTTTCTTTACTTCGGCATCCTTGATCTCCCCTACAATCTCCCCCCGCTCGCAGCGGTTTCCGGTAATGATTGTTTTCCCGCTCGAGAAGCTAATCCGGGTCCGATTGCAGTTATTCGAGCAAAAGGGGCAGATCAGACCCGTCTCCTGAGTATAGGAGAAGTTCTCGATCTGATCCCAGCTTATGAGGGAACTCTCTTCCCTGTTGTTCTCTTCCTGGTTTTTCTTGGTCAGAAGAGCTATTCCGATAGCCCCCATCTCTCCGGGGTACGGCGCCCGAACAACTTTGCGCCCGGTGTACAGTTCCAGTGACCGTAAAACCGCGTCATTCCGGAAGGTTCCTCCCTGAACGACAATGTTCTCTCCCAGGACATTCAGATTGGAAAGGCGTATTACTTTCGTAAAAACATTCTCGATTACCGAATTGCACAACCCGGCCATAATATCTTCCGGGAGTTTCCCGTTTTTCTGCTCGGTAATAACAGAGGAATTCATAAAGACCGTACAGCGGGAACCCAGCACGGATGGAGCCTTGGATTGAAAGGCCTTTGAGGCTATCTCTTTTACGGGAATCTCCAAAGATTCTGCAAAGTTTTCCAGAAACGATCCGCAGCCGGCGCTGCATGCCTCGTTCAGGGTGATACCGGTTACTATACCCTCATTCAAAAAGATGGCCTTCATATCCTGCCCGCCGATATCGAGGATGAAGGAAACCCCCGGCGAGTACTTCAAGGCCGCCTCGGCATGGGCCACCGTTTCAACGGTGTGGTAATCGGTATGAAAAGCTTCGGAAAAAAGGCGTTCCCCGTAACCGGTAGTGCCGGCACCGAGTATTCTGAGATTAATACTCAACTGGTCACACTGCTTTTTCAGATCAACAAGGGCCTCCTGGATAACCTTCAAAGGCTCTCCATGGTTCTTGGAATAAAAAGAGTACACCAGGTTTTCTTCTCGATCCAATAAAACAAATTTTGAAGTGGTAGAGCCGGCATCCATACCGAGATACACCTCGAGATCCTGCCCTTCATAATCAGAAAGCGCGGGGTATTCGGGGAGGATGTGACGGGAAAAGAAATCCTCTTTGCCGGCGTCCGCCTCAAAAAACGGGGGTATACTTTCGGAAGCTCCGGATACTTCCTGATGCAAAAAAGCCTGATCCTGAAGAAAATCCTCCAGATCTATCGGCGCTATACCGGAAAACATTACTGGAACCGCCAGTGCGGCCCCATAGGCTATCATCACTTCCGGATTTTCGGGGGAAATAGCCTGGGCCGGCTGCAGATTGAGCCGCTCGGCAAAGACATCTACGAGGACAGGGTTAAAATGAAGCGGGCCCCCCTCGAAGATTACGGGAGGATGAATCTCCAGACCCTGAGCAAGACCGCCGATGGTCTGCTTTGCAACTGCATGAAAGCATGAAAGCGCAAGGTCGTTCTTGCTCGCCCCTTGATTTAAAAGCGGCTGGATATCCGTCTTCGCAAATACCCCGCAGCGTCCGGAAATATCGTATACGGTGGACCCCTGTGCAGCAGCGCCATTCAGCTCTTCAACAGGCAATTTCAAAAGGGTCGCTACCTCATCCAGAAACGCACCCGTACCGCCTGCACAACTTCCATTCATCCTCATGTCTGAAGCAATCAGTTTGCCGCTCTGCTCGTCCTTATGGAAAAAGGTGATCTTGGCATCCTGCCCGCCTAATTCTACAGCAACTCTGGTTTCAGGGTAAAACTCGCGGACCGCCAGGGAATTGGCTACTACCTCCTGACTGTAGGGAGCAGCGAGTTCCTCAGAGAGATTTTTCGATCCGCTCCCGCAAAAAACCGGCACCACCCGAATGCCGGGAAACAGGGAGCTTATCTGTTGAAGAAGTTCCTGAGTACTTGCCCGCTGCCGTGCACCATGGCGCACATATTTTCGAAAAGCGATCGATTTATCATCAGGATCGACTAAGACTGTTTTTACCGTTGTCGAGCCGATATCTATCCCGAGCCAGTATTTTTTATCCGACATATTACCTCATACAAAAAGCTTTTAATATTATATACCAAAATAGTGATAATGTGCACACCCTGAATGGACAACAAAACTCAGGAGAATCGCTCCAAGGCGAAAATATCCAGAAAAAACAACTCCGGCAAATTTGACTTTTACGAGCGTAGTTTTTAGAGTTATCAGTGATTTCCGGAAAACCGGATCAAAACAAATCAAGAATCCAGGAGGATAGAATGAAACGATTATGGAAAATGGCCGCCGTTCTCTTTATCATCGGTGCGTTCGTACTCGGCATGGCATCCTGCGGCAGCAAAGAAGCAGAAGAACTCAAGAAGGCATCCGACGAACTCGAAAAGGCGATTGAAGATCTAGAAGAAGGAGCCAAGCAGCTCGAGGAAGAGTTCGGAAATTAATCAGCGTTCCTACAAAACAAGAAGTAACAAAACGGGCCGCCTTACAGGGCGGTCTTTTTTTGTCTGTGTGTCCGGGATATCTCGGGAACAGGCCTCGAATCACTGATATGATTGACTGTCGTCCTCCATCCTGTTAACCTTGGAAAAATCATGGTTAACAAGCTCGACCGGGACAGCGTCAGAGACATGAAATCCTATATCCTCCGCAGGATAACCACCGAAGGAGAACCGGTCGGCGGTTCTAATCTCGCAGAAGAACTCGGCATCTCCCGAACAGCAATCTGGAAACACATCCAGACACTCCAGAGTGCAGGGTATCCCATCACCACAGGACACAACGGCTACCAGCTCGAACCCGAAGAAGAAGCAAAACGAATCAGCCGCTGGTCGGTGGAGGGAGAGACGGAAAGGCTGCACTGGCATTCCCGCCTGGATTCCACAATGATCGAGGCACGCCGGCTTGCCGAAGAAGGAGCCCTGCACAGAACGATTGTCGGGGCTGACCGGCAGATGATCGGCCGCGGGCGCCTCTCTCGCAGTTGGGATTCCTCCGAGGGAGGGCTCTACTTTTCTCTCATTCTCCGGCCCAAGGCGCCCTTGGAATCTGCACACCGCTACACCTTCCTCTGTTCCCTTGCCGCAGCCCAGCTTATCGAGGCCGCCCTTCCCTCCTCACAGGCGGGGGCTCACCGCTATAAAGCAGGGGTGAAATGGCCGAACGATGTTCTGGTGAGCGGGAAAAAGATCGCAGGCATCCTCACCGAACTCAGAGGGGAACCGGGCAGAATCGACTATCTCTGCATCGGGATCGGCATCAATGTTGCCAACCCTCTTCCTGAAGCACTTTCAGGGCAGGCGGTGAACCTGAAGGAATTGACAGAGGACCTGAAAATCACGATGCCGGGGCGGGCCGAACTGTTGCGAAGGTTTATCCGGATTTTCGACGAGCTGTTTCCCACAGCTTTGAGCAGGGAACTCCTCGAAATGTGGCGGGAACGCTCTGACACCCTCGGCAGACAGGTCACCGTGGACACCGGATCGAAAAAGATAGAGGGAAAAGCCAGGGATGTCGACGAGAGCGGGGGACTGATCATTGAAACCGAAACCGGAACTCAAACCATACACGCAGGAGATATCATCCATGCACGACATAGATAAGGCAAACATCGACACCAGGCGGGAAACCCCAACCCCGAATCTTGCCGGCAGAACCACGGACCTCAGCCTGGCTGCGGCTCTCTCTGCTCTGACTACCCTCGGCGCTTACATCATCATCCCCATCGGACCGGTACCGATCGTCCTGCAGAACTTCTTCGTTCTGCTTACCGGGCTTCTCCTGCGGCCCCGGTGGGCTGTTGTATCGATGGGCGCCTACCTTGCCCTCGGAGCGGCAGGACTTCCTGTTTTTTCAGGCGGCGGCGGGGGAATCGGCCACCTGCTCGGACCTACCGGCGGATACCTCATGTCGTACCTGCCGGCGGCAGTGGTTGTATCCCTTCTCTCCCGCAGCCTCGACCGCCTTTCAAGGCGGAAAGAAGCCGGGAAACGCCTGCTGCCGGCGCTTACAGCTGCCCTTATCGGGGTAGGTATTATCTACGCAGGCGGGGCCCCCTGGCTCAAAATGCAGCTCGGCCTCGACTGGAGCAAGGCCCTTGCAATCGGGGTCCTCCCCTTTCTTCCGGCGGACATCATCAAGGCGGCTGCTGCAGCCGGTATCGCCCGTGCCGCCGCCGGCCTGATTCCTTCACACATGGGCAAGGCTTCAACGAACCGGAATGGGGGCCATGAATAACCAGGCTCCGCTTCTCGAGGTAAAAAACCTGACCCACCGCTTTGCCGACGGGACCTACGGACTCAAAGATATCAGCTTCAGTATCAAAGCGGGCACCTGGACCGTCCTCGCCGGTGCAAACGGTTCGGGAAAAACCGTGCTCGTCCGTCACCTCCTCGGGCTCCTTCCGCCGGACTCGGGGGAACTATGGTACTCAGGCCGCCGTGCAGATACGAGGCCGGGTATTCTTCGAGGAGAGGTCGGCCTGGTATTCCAGGAACCGGAACACCAGATCGTAGGACAGACCGTTCTCGAGGATGTACTGTTCGGGCCGGAAAACCTGGGACTGACCGGAGACGAGCTTTCCCGGCAGGGCAAGGAAGCGCTCGAAGCTGTCGGACTTACCGGTTTCGAAGAGCGGGAGTGCCACAGCCTCTCGGGAGGGGAAAAGCGCAGACTCACCCTTGCAGGGGTGCTTGCCGCCCGAAGCAGGCTCATCGTTCTGGATGAGCCGTTTACCGGCCTCGATTTTCCCGGTTCGCTGGATCTGCTCAGGATTCTTGTCACTCTTCAACAGAAAGGGATAAGCATTTTTCTTGTAACCCACGACTTGGAGCGGGTTCTGGCCCATACCGAGCAGCTTTTGGTCCTCGATTCCGGCACGCTCGTATACCACGGCTCACCCTCCGGCCTGATTGGTGATTCGGCCGGCTTGGCTGCGGGGTCTCGGGTCGAGGCCGCGGGGACCGCAGATGGATTGGCCGGCGGTACCCGGGCCGGGACTGACAGCGGGGCCGGGACTGACAGCGGGGCCGGCGGTGCCGGGAGGGCCCTGCTCGAAAAATGGGGAATCCGCCCCCCACCGAAGGGACTTTCCCTCAGGGAGATGACATGGCTGAAACCGGGAACGTGAGTCTTTACCGAAGGGGCCGGTTTTCCTCTTTCATGAATAAGACCGATCCCCGGGGAAAAACAATCGCCCTCCTGCTGGCAGCCCTCGCCCTCGGACAGGCCGGAAAGGGCGCGGGGAGCGGTACGGCAGGGAGCGCGGCTGCAGCAAGTTCCGGACTTGCGGCGGCCGTAGGCACAGGGAGCGCCGGCAGCGCGGCCGGCTGGGTTTCTGCTGCAGGAAGTGCGGCCGCCGGGTCTGCAACAGTATTGTACACCCTCCTTGCAGCATGCGGATTGTGGCTGGCATTCAGCCTTTTGAGCGGACGCTCGCCGCTGCAGGCATTGAAGAAAACCTCCCGCTTCTGGTGGCTCGCCGCACTGGCAGGCAGCGCGCCCTTCTGGCAGATCGAGGGGCAAACAGAATGGGCGGTTCTGATAATCGGCGGCAGTCTACCCGCCGCAGCTCGGATCTATCTTCTCCTGCTCTTTGCGGACTGGTTTGCCGCAGCAACCTCTCCTCGGCAGTTTCAAGAGGCGGTTACCTGGTTTCTCCGGCCGGTACCGGGAATCAGGGAGAAGGAAGCGGCCCTTATGCTCAGGCTCGTGCTCACCCGTATTCCCGAGGCATTCCGCCTGCGAAACCTGCTGCAGGACGCCCGGCAGGTCCGCGGCTGGCCAGAACGCCGCCGCATCGGCGAACGCATCCGCCTGACCACCTGGCCCCTGGTTCGCAGCATGATTCTGGCCTCCTACCAGCAGGGACAGGCATTACAGGCCCGGGCGTGGAATCCCGCTCACTACAGCCTGGACCTTGCCCTGCACCCTCGCGACCTCTTCGTTATTCTCGCGGCTGCCGCCCCCCTTAGCGTGCAGATCATCCCCGGCCTCTTTTAAAACTCTAAAGGCCTATCCCTCCGGCCCGGCAGGCCCACCAGACCCGGCTCCACCGGCACCCCCGGCTCCACCACCAGACCCGGCACAGCCTGCAGACCCGGCTCCACCGGCACCCTCGGCACCGCCTGCAAACCCGCCGGACCCGCCCGGTTTCCCGCCAAAAACCAGCGCGGCTATACGCCAGAAAGCAGCCACCACAGCGGCCCCCGAACGGGATGAGCGGCACACGAGTCCAAGCCGGTAGGGCTCGAGCCCCGGCCGGACCTCGAGAAGTTCCACCTCGTCCATCAGCGGGCTCTTTTCGATGACCAACTCCGGCACAACCCCTACTCCGCAGCCAAGGCTTACCATGGAAAGGATTGCTTCGTTCCCGGCCACCTCTGCATAGATCCCCGCATCGACCGAGTGTTCCCGAAACCAGGCATCTATCCGCCGGCGCGCCAGTCCGCGGCGGGGCAGAACAAATGGAACCCCGTTGAATTGCTCCGGACCCAACCGGTCACCCGAAACCTCCCGGTCACTCAAAACCTCCCCGCCCCCCGAAATCACCCGGTCCCGCACCCCGCAGGCAATCCTCGGCAGGATAAAGCGCAGGGGCGTGCCCGTCAGATCGAGAAACTCGAGATCCTTCGGCAAATGGTCCGGCCGGGCCGAAACAGCGATATCAGCCTCTCCGTTCCTGACACTGTCCACAGCCCCCGCTGCCTCTCCGGTCTGCAGATTGAGATGGACATCCGGGTACGCCTCCCGAAACCGGCGGACGATCTCGGGAAGCACACTGTAGGCGGCGGTAACGGAACTGTACACGCCGAGGCTGCCGGTCAGGGTTTCGGCCTCCTCGGCCAACCCTTCGCGAAACTCCCTCCACCGGGCCCTGGCCTCCAGCGCATACTGCTGAAAGTGTTCGCCGGCCCGGGTCAAACGGACCGACCGGTTGTCCCGCTCGAACAGTTTCTCCCCCACCTCTTCTTCCATCCGCTGGACCGCCCTGCTCAGGGCAGAAGGACTGATGTTGGCTATTCTTCCGGCCCTTCCGAAGTGAAGGGTTCCCGCCAGGGTCAAAAACAGGTCCAGATAGTATTCATCGATGATCATTATGCAACACAGTATACCGAATATTTCACTTTATTCAACATAAAAAATGTGGTAGATTCACCATGAAATATCTGCGTGTCGTTTTCGACATTCACAAGGAGCAATCAATGGAACTGGATTTTAATACCAAGGTGTTTCAGAAAGAAACCATTACAATGGCCGGCAAGAAAGAATCGATCATCCGGGGAGGACGGGACCTCTTCCACCTTCTTCCGAAGGCCTTCGACGGAATCAAGCAAATCGGCGTTATCGGATGGGGATCTCAGGGACCTGCTCAGGCCCAGAACCTCAGAGATTCGCTGGAGGGAACGGATATTACCGTGAAGATCGGCCTGCGCAAAGGCTCCTCCTCCTGGGGCAAAGCGGAAGCCGCCGGATTCACCGAAGCAAACGGAACACTCGGAGAGATGTTCCAGACAGTCCGCGAATCGGAACTGGTGATCTTCCTGATAGCGGACGCCGCACAGCCGAAGGTCTACCGTGAACTCTTCGAGAATATGAAAGACGGGGCCACACTCGGCCTGTCACACGGATTTCTCCTCGGGTACCTCGACACCGTCGGCGAGAGCCTGCCGAAAAATATCAATGTTATCGGCGTGTGCCCCAAGGGAATGGGTCCCTCCGTGCGCCGCCTCTACGAGCAGGGACGGGAAATCAACGGCGCCGGAATCAACTCGAGTTTCGCCGTGGAACAGGACATCGACGGCAGGGCAACCGATATCGCCCTGGGCTGGTCGATAGCAATCGGCTCCCCCTATACCTTCATGACAACCCTGGAAATGGAATACAAATCGGACATCTTCGGCGAACGGGGGATCCTCCTCGGAGCCGTCCACGGGATCGTCGAGCTCTTGTACCGCCGCTTTGCAGACAAGGGCATGGACCGCAAGGAAGCCTTCCAGCACTCAGTCGAATCGCTGACCGGCCCCATCTCCAAAACAATCTCCAAACACGGAATACGCGCTGTGTACGAGGCCTTCCAGGGGAAAGAGAAGGAAACCTTCGAACGGGCATACTCAGCCTCCTACCTCCCGGCCTTCGAAATCATGCTGGAAAATTACGAAGAGGTCTCGAGCGGCAACGAGATCAAATCAGTCATCATGGCAGGGGAGCGTTTCAACCGTTTTCCCATGTCCACCATCGACAACACCCCCATGTGGAAAATAGGAAAAGAGGTCCGCGCCAAACGGGTTGAAGAGCAGATCCCCCTCGACCCCTTCACGGCGGGAATGTACATCGCCACCATGATGGCCCAGATCGACGTCCTCAAAGAGAAAGGCCACGTATACTCGGAAATCGCCAACGAATCGGTAATCGAAGCGGTTGATTCGCTCAATCCATACATGCACTACAACGGCGTCTCCTATATGGTGGACAACTGTTCAATAACCGCACGACTCGGCGCCCGAAAGTGGGCACCCCGTTTCGACTACATCCTCTATCAAACGGCCCTTCCTGCAATCGACGACAATGCGCCGGTGGACAAAAAACGGATCGACGAATTCCTGAATAACGATATCCACGAGGCGATCAAGGTCTGTGGAGAGCTCAGGCCGCCGGTCGACATCTCGGTACAGGGCTGATCACTCAAAAGAACCACCCACGCAAGCATCCGATCGCAACCCGGTTCACCCGAGTCGGGTTTTTTTCCGGGAGCTGGAGTGGAAGCTGGGGGGGCAAGCCTGCCCCCCAGCCCGGTCCCGGCCGGTCACGGGCCGCGCTTGGCTTTCTTGGGTTGCAGACAAGCCCCACAGCCCGTGTCCAAGCTTCCGGCCCGTGACCGAACCCGG
>JAIPGG010000067.1 GCA_021736255.1 Spirochaetales bacterium
ACCGATACCCCTCCGGCTGAACAAGCCATTGTATTCAGCACATCGATTTTTGCAGGAACCGTTGTTTCCTGCTCGGCCAAGCTTTCTATTACTGCAGTGTCACCGCTGGACGCACATCCGGTAACCGAGCAGGTGGGCGGTCAACTGGCGGCGGAACTCAAGTATGTGGGCTACGATGCCCTGGTATTGATGGGAGTTGCAGAGGAATCAAAGGTGCTCACCATAGATGCCGAAGGGCCGAGACTACAGCCGGCCGGCTACCTTACGGGAATGCTCGTCGGCAAAACCGAAGAGGTACTCGAGCAGATGTACCAGGGAAGCCGGCCGAAAACTTTGATTATCGGACCTGCGGCCGAGCGAGGCCTTCCCTGCTCTACCTTTTCTTCCGGCCGGTTCAAACAGCTCGGCAGCTCCGGTATTGCCGCCGCCCTCGGTTCGAAACAGCTAAAAGCGCTCAGCCTTCAAGGCCTCGAAGACGTTCAGGTCACCGACATCGCCGAATGCATGTGGTCGACAAACCGTGAAGAAGAACCCCTGCTCACTCACCACCAGTTGAACGTCGAGGGTCCTCCCCCCGAAGCCGTTATGAGCGGCAGGGCAGATGCCCCCTATTATTATCTCGAACACCTGGAAAAGCGCCGTCAGGAAGATTTCCTGGATATCTGCGACGATTTGAGTCTTGATGCTGTTGAAACAGCAATGCTTCTTTTCTTCTACGCAGAACTCGCTTCGCGAAATCGTATTTCCGTCAACAGCGAACTCTTCAGCCCTGAAAAGCAAAAGGAGACGTTGGAACTGCTGGCCTCCGGGCGCCCTCCCTTTCACGACCTGCCGGCGGATACGCACAGCCTCCTGCATAGCTACCCTGAACTCGCTGAGTTCCGTGATGAATACACCGGACGGCTCAGTTATCTCTCTCAACTGGTTCAAAAACACCGGGAAGGGCTCGAAAGCAATCAACCTAAGGCTTTTTGTCATCTCCATTCATTCCTCGATAGTCAGGGGCTCCCCGAAAACGGAGAGGTGTATCACCAGGCCGACCCCCTCGAAGGGAACAGCGGCAGTGTTATAAGCGGGCGGGAAATAAGTGATACGGAAATGAAAAAACACATCGCCGCCGAACATGCAAAACAGGTCAAATATTCACTCGGTTTGTGCAACTATTGGCCCGCCGACAGCAAAAAACTCAGTATCATGTTCAACCGCGCTTTCCAGGCAGAATATTCGAGCTTGTACCTCGACAGAGCAGGTGAACGGCTCATCAACCTGGAACAGATTATACATGTCATTTCCGATTCAAGGAAACCTGCCGCTCAGGATTCGGAATCCTCCATCCTCTCCTACTATACCGCCAGGGGCTGGGATAAGCACGGCTTACCCTCACCGGAATTGCTCAGACAGATCGGTTTCGACGAGGAGGCGGTAACCAGGTATCTTGAGATTTCGTCTGTAATGAAATCGAACCGGTCCGAATAACCGGCCGGCCTTTCCACAGCATCAGGCAGAAGTGCTCTGCCTTGTTTTTTTTGCCGAATGAACGAAAATCCATTATTATAAATCAGGAGCTCATTAAAAAATTTTTTATACGGAGGATCGTTCATGAAAAGCGCGGCTCTTCTTGGTTCAGTTTTTGCGATATTGGTTCTCTTCTTTTCCTGTTCCGCCGGCGGCAGTGACGGTGAGTCCGGAGCAACCTGGGAAGAAAACGCAGAGCGGAATGCAGACAAGCAACCCCTCGCTGTGGAAGCTGTCGAGATCAGCCGTGGAAAGCTTATCGAAAGCATAAAGACCTCCGGTGTAATCTCCGGGATAAACGAAGCCTATGTTGTTTCCGAGACGCAGGGGATAATCACCGAGGTTGATTTCAAACTCGGCGATGCCGTAGAGAAGGGCCAAATCCTTCTGCAGGTAGACGATACAATACCGAGCCTCAATGCAGAACAAGCAAAACAGGCCTATGAGACAGCAAAAATCAATCTTGAAGCAACAGAGCGACTCTATAATGAGGGGAACTCCTCCAGAGCGCAGCTCGCTCAGGCTCAGAGCAACTATAACGGTGCCAAGGCAAACTATGAACGGGCAGCCAAAGCCCTGGAAGATTGTTATCTCAAGGCTCCGATAAGCGGCCTTGTTGCCCAGAAGGATTCGAGCATAGCTGTGGGGAATTACCTTTCCCTCAACACCAGGGCTGCCCGGATCGTAGATATTCGTTCGTTGAAACTCGAAGTCCCGGTAGGAGCAGGCGAAGTCGGCTTGATCGAGGAAGGGGCCGAAGCTGTTGTCGATATACCAAATTGCCCGAAAGAAAACCCCACCGCCACTGTCGAGGCCATAGCCGCAGGCAGCGATCCTGCAACCGGCAGTTATACCGTTGTTTTGACTTGGAAAAACAACTGTCCGGACACCGTTCGTTCGGGAATGTCGGCCACGGCGGAAATCGAAACCCGGGAAGAGGAACCTGTGATCATCATACCGACCTCTGCGGTAATGCAGCGGCAGGAAGAGAAGTATGTATTTATCGACGATGAAGGAACCGTTACTCCGGTAGTTATCCGGATTGGACGATCTATCGGCAACAAGACCGAGGTCAAAAGCGGATTATCGGAGGGCCAGGTCCTTATTATCTCGGCACTTACAAATCTGAGCCCGGGAGACCCGGTAGACTCGACATTAATCGGGAAAAGCGGGAACTGGAAATGAGCATCGGCAAGTTTTCCGTACACAACTCGGTATTTATCAACCTCCTCATGGTCACGCTGCTTGTACTGGGCTTTTTCAGCCTATCGAGACTACCGCGGGAACAGTTCTCCGAAGTACCCTTCTATTGGGTTCAGGTATCGGTTCCCTACCCTGGCGTTTCCGCCGAAGACATCGAACAGAGTATTACCATCAAAATTGAAGAGGAATTCCGAAACCTCGACAAGGTGGATCAGATCAATTCGGTCAGCAGCGAGGGTTTTGCTTATATCCGGGTAGAGTTCGACGACGGCATTTCCGACAATGAGTTTCGCCGGCTTTTCCAGGATGCTCAAACGCGTTTGAGCAACGTAAATCTGCCCGAAGACAGTCTCAAACCAACTGTCGATGATTTTTCATCCAATGACTTCCTTCCGGTAATCGAGGTAATCCTTTCCGGCAATGTTGAATACAAAATATTGAACCGGACAGCCAAACGTCTGAAAGACCGAATCGAACCGATTCAGGATGTTTCGGATGTAGAGCTGGTCGGTTCCCGGGATAAAGAGATCCATATCGAAGCTGACCGCAGAAAGATGGAAGCCCTCGGCATCTCGCTCAACGAGATTATTAGGTCCATCGATTCCCGAAATATTACGATCCCTGCAGGTTCAATCGAAACACCGAGCAGAGAGTACCTTATTCGAACTATCGGAGAGGTGGAAGACCCACTCGAGCTGGAACGAATCATCATACGCACCGATAGCGGCGGAATCGGAAGGGTCCGTCTCGGCGATCTGGCTGATATCTCACTAGGCTACAATCCAGATGGCGTGTATAACCGCCTGAACGGAAAACAGGCAATATCTCTCCGGGTAACAAAGATACCAAAGGGAAACGCTGTTGATATCGTGGAGAGGCTGAAACAGGATTTGCAGAATTTTGAATCATCAATACCGGAGGGAATCGAATATACCCTGTTTAATGATTCAACAATTCAAATACGAGACAGTCTTGATGTTCTTGTAAATAATGCCTTTTTCGGACTGCTTCTTTTGATCATTATTCTTTTTCTTTTTATTGGAATCAGAAATGCGCTGATCATAGGACTGGGTATTCCGGTGGCCTTTGCGATTACCTTTTTGATATTGGAACAACTGGGGCAGACCTTCAATACCAACACGCTCTTTGGTCTTGTTCTCGTCCTCGGGCTGATTGTTGATCATGCTATCGTAATAATAGAAAACAGCTACCGGCTTCAGCAGGAGGGACTCTCCAAGATCGATGCAGCGGTCAAGGGAGTCAACGAGGTTTCGAAACCGGTAATTGCTTCCACCCTGACCACAGTTGCCGCCTTTTTGCCGTTGATGATACTGCCGGGAACAATCGGAAAGTTTCTGCGGGTAATCCCTTTGGTCGTTTCTGTTGCCCTTTTGGCTTCAACCTTCGAAGCTCTTGTCTTCTTACCTGTACACTTCGCCGAGTGGTCGGGAAAACTCAAACAGGGCACCGGCCGTTTTTTTACTGTTCTGCGGAATGGGTTCGAGAAATTACTCCGCGTATTGTTCAAAAGGAAAATTCTTACAGTCGTGGGCATGTTTCTCGTAATCATCTTCAGTTTTCAACTGATAAGCACGGTCGATCAGGATCTGTTCAGCGCCGAGGATTTTACCCTTTTCTATATCGATGTAGAAATGCCGGTAGGGACACCTCGCGAAAAAACAGACCAGGTTGTCTCCCGTTATGAGGATCGGATCATACCACTGGTCGGGAATGGAGAAATCGTTTCGGTCAGTTCTACCATAGGTTACCTTTCCTCGGAGAGTTCTGCTTCCGCCGGAAACAATGTGGCACAATTGATTGTTGACATTACCGAGACCAGTGAAGGGCGCAGCAGATCTCTTCTGACGATCATGAATGAGGTAGAGAAATTGTGTTCCGATATACCCGGACCTGAATCCGTCCAGTACCGGACCCAACAAAACGGTCCCCCCACCGATCCGCCGGTTTCTTTTCGACTGTTCGGAGACAACTACGATGAAATGACTACTATTGCAGAAGAGATCACCGAACGGCTTTCGGGGTACTCAGAGCTTTACAATATCAGCGACAACCTCGAACAGGGAACTCCCGAACTGTGGGTCCGGGTCAACGAGGAACGGGCTGCAAATTTCGGCCTGACCACTCGGGACATCGGATCATATCTCCGGGCTTCCTTCGAAGGGATAACTGCTACTACCATCTTTTCCGAGAACGAGGAAATCGATGCGATCGTTTCTTTTGGAAAACAGAATGAAATGACCGTTCAGGAACTGACACAACTCAGGATTCCGGCTCCGAACGGACAATTGATCCCCTTTTCCTCCGTTGCAGATGTCAGCGGTGGGGATACCTTCGCTTCAATCAAGCGAGTAGACCTCAAACGAGAGGTAACCGTTACCGCCGAGGCTTATGATTCCAGTGTGGTTCCATCCATCAATGGAGAAATCCGCGATCTCTTCGATTCGCAGTATGCACCCAAGTACCCAGGCATAGAACTCCAGGTCGGCGGCGAATTTGCCGAATTTGCCAGCCTTCTCCAGCAGATTATCCAAATTTTCTTGATCGGACTGTTTTTAATCTACATCATACTCGGTACGCAGTTCAAATCTTATATTCAGCCTGTTCTCATCCTTTTTACCGTTCCCTTCGCTTTCGTGGGAGTTATCCTTTTTCTTGTCATCTCCGGAACGCCTTTCTCGACCACGGTTATCTATGCAGCAGTGGCCCTCGCCGGGATTGCCGTTAACGACTCGATCGTTTTGATTAGTTTTGCCAATGATTTGCGGAAAGAAGGCTGGTCTCTGACCGATGCAGTGATTCATGCAGCCGGAACCAGGCTCCGCCCAATATTGCTCACCTCGTTTACCACCATCGGCGGACTCATTCCGACGGCCCTCGGGATCGGAGGGGAATCTGTTGTCTGGGGGCCGATGGCCAGCACCATCATTTTCGGATTGATATTCTCGACAATCTCTTCGCTGGTCTTCATTCCTTGCCTGTACGGCATACTGGAAAGCATCCGGAACAAGGTTATGAAAAAAAAGGTGGCTGTCTAAAACAGGGAATCTAAAACAGAGAAGAGACCGGGGCGATCAATCTGTCCGCCCCGGATATCAATTCCGTCCGAAACTACCTCGAATAGAGGCTTTTGATTTCTTTTGCGTATTTCTCTACGATCTTGTACCGCTTGATTTCCTGTTTTGCCGAGAGCTCGGCCCCCAGTTCGAAGGGTTCTGCAAGAAGCTGGAATCGGGAAATCAGCTCAAAGCTCTTGAAGCCGTTTTTCACATTTACCCGCTCGGATATTTCCGAATGGATCAACTCCTGGACAATCGGATGTTCGAGCAGGTCCTCGTAGCTTAATTCATCGATGTTCTGTTCACCGGCGTATTCCTCGACCATTTCCCGGTTCGGAACAATAAGGGCCGCCAGATATTTTTTGTCCTGCCCCACTACCATGGCAAAATCGATATACATGGACTCGGTGATCTTTTCCTCGATAGGAGCCGGTTCCACATTCTCTCCGCCGAGCAGCACTATCGTGTCCTTCGCCCTGCCGACGATCTTGAGGTCACCGTCCCGAGAGAACATACCCAGATCTCCCGTATTGAGCCAGCCGTCCTCTGAAAGGACCTGTGCCGTTTCCTCCGGTTTTTTGTAGTAGCCGACCATAACCTGCGGCCCCCGGGCAAACACTATTCCCTTCTTTCCCGGAGGAAGAATATTCCCTTCCTCGTCCCGGATCTCGTATTCCATATTCGGGAACTTCGGCCCTACCGTCCCAGTCACCGGATGGTGCGCATCGCGTACTCCCAGTACAGGCGAGGCCTCGGTCAGGCCGTATCCCTCGAGAAGCAAAACTCCTGCAGCGGAAAAAAACCGGTCCACGGCCTCCGGTAGAGCTCCTCCGCCGGAAATGCCGGCTACGAACCGGCCGCCGAGTTTCTCGTGAATAGTTTTGAATACCAGAAGGTTTCCGAGCATACGAAAAGGATAGAGGACGAAATACGGCACGATACCCAGCGCAAAATCAAAGGCCCGGCTTCTAGGGCCGAAACGAGGAAGGAGC
The DNA here is from genome assembly GCA_021736255.1 of Spirochaetales bacterium. Lineage (GTDB taxonomy): Bacteria > Spirochaetota > Spirochaetia > JAIPGG01 > JAIPGG01 > JAIPGG01. Next base: position 6,788 of record JAIPGG010000067.1, read on the forward strand.
CCGTAGACCATATTCTTGAAGTGCGCATGCGCCGCACCCACATTCACAAAGAAATGAAAAAGGGATCGTTTTACCGGACTCCCTGAATTCACCTTCCGGTAGATTCCCGACATCAGCGCTTCCCAGATTCGCGGAACCGAGGCCATCCAGGTAGGCCGGACCTTTGCAAAATCCTCCAGCATGATTTTGCCGATTGGTTTCGAATAGGATAGAGTCGAGATGCCGCTGATTGCCACATACTGCATCATCCGTTCGAAGGAATGCCACACCGGCAAAACACTCAACCAGATATCCCCAGGTTTCACGGTAAGCAACTGCGGCACACCAAGGGTCTGGTTGATAAACCCTTCCTGTTTGAGCATAGCCCCTTTCGGTTCTCCGGTTGTACCCGAGGTAAAGATGATGGTGGCAACGTCTTTCAATTCACCCTTCTCTACTTCCCGCTCGAAGATCTCCGGGTCTGATTCGATTGCTTCCTTTCCGCGGCGGATCAATTCCTGATAGCCGTACATACTGACGGAATTGTTCGGAGGATCAGGCATAGTTTCCACCGACGCATCGAGTATGATCAACCGTTCGGCCTGCTTGATCCCGGCTATCATCTCTTTGAGGCGTTCATACTGTTTCATGTTCTCGACGATTATCGTACTGCAATCTGCAAAGGAGAGAATGTATTCCAGCTCGTCGACCGAGGCGTCGCACCCGCGGGGAACATCGATTGCACCGATTCCCATGACAGCAAAATCGGCTACCAGCCACTCACGCCGATTGTCGGAAACAAGTCCGACATGATCGTCCCTTTGCACACCGATTTTAAGCAGTCCGGCTCCGAACCGGGATACCTCCCGGTACAGCTCATCGAAACGCACCGGTTGGAATGTGCCGGTTTCATCTTTTGAAAGCTGGGCGTTGATATCGGGATTTTCCCGACTGACTCTCCGAAAGAGTTTGGTCAGCGTCTGATCCATGTAGTTTCCCCCCTGGTGGTGCGGACAAGGCACTCGATGTCGGAGCCGGACTCATTCCCATGCCGGCCGGGAAGCTTCCGGAAAAGCTCTTCCGGCAACTCAGTCGAAGTCTGTCAGAGGCTTTCTCAAATCCATTCCTATCCATTTCTCCGGATTGGCCATATCGGCTGCTATCAAACCAAGGTCGACCTGTTCCGTAGTTTCTGCAATCAGATAGGGGGTTCCTCCAAAAGAAAACCTCGCTCCGGCCCCTGGAACATCCACCGCTGCCACCGAGTGCCCATACTCCGTTGATACCATTAGTATGGCGTCGATTTTGAAATGATGCAATAAAATTATCATAATCAGAGCGCGGGCATCACAGTCGCCGCGGCTTGTATACGCAGCCTCTACCGGAGAAAGAAGATCGGAGGGGGTCTCCGTTCGCTCATAGGTATAGTTCTGAAGATCCGTGAGAATCAGTTTGGCAAGCTCGCGATCGGTAAGTGAACGCTCCGTGCGAATTCCTTCCCATAGAGCATAGAGCCGTTCGAGACGATGATAATTGTCCCGATAGATCTGCCGGTAGTAGCGGCCCCAAGCTTTCTCGAATTTCGCCTGCGCGTTGATCAGTATCCGGGCCTCCCGCTCGATGAGCACTTCAGCTGCGTCGAATTCTGCAGCATCGGCAAAAACCCGCTGGTCTTTGCCGGCAAGAGGAACAACATATGAATCGGGGTCTTTCGCGGGAAAGGGACTGTAAAACTGGCTCACAGGTCCCGGCTGCAGTATACTGTTTGTATCCGGGGCAAAGGAATCGAGAGCGGAAAGCAGCTGATCATGAAGTTTTGAATAGCTTTGCTGGTGGGCATAGGCAAGCAGGGCATAGCTGTATTCGCCTGCTTCTATACAAATCAGATATCCACGGACCGGGTAATCCCCGGCTTGAAAGCGCAAATCACCGAACCATGCCGGTTTCCCGAGGTACCGAAACCCCTCGCCCTGAGCTTCCGCCTGAAACCGGGATACAATATGCTGGAAGAGCGTCTGAACCCCGCCGGCTGTTCGCCGCTCGAAACGGCTTATTTGAAAAACCGACTGCCTGGAGGCATCCGTAAAAGAGAGGAACTCAGGTTCTCGCACCTGAAGCACAGACCATTCTTCCGGCGGATCCACAATGTAGTCGGTGCCCTCCAGGGAGACCGCTTCCGCCTGGAGCTTCACCGGGGAAAGCGGGACAAACAGGAGGAACAGCAGGGAAGCCATACCGATTCGATAAACAAATGCTTTTTTTGTTTGTGGTTTTTTTTGCAGTAGTTTCATCTCTCCTTTTGTGTATCGACCCATCGAGCCAATACAAAAAGGAAATCCGATAATCGATTGATCAGAACCTGACTCGTCTCGAGGTGGCGCATCCGCCTGTCTCTGATACAGGTCACGATACCGCGCTCGAGCCTGCGGGCAACGGAACGACTAACATCGACCCAAGCCGAAAGCTCAGAACCTCCCGGAAGGATAAATGCATTCTGCAGATCTGTTTGGTCCATAAGTTCCCGCTGCAGTTTTTCGATCGTGTCTATGTGGTCCGTTGAAACCTTCTGGAGAGGATAGGCTTTTTCCGCTGTGGGGGATGCAATATGCCCCCCGATCTGAATCAGAAGCTTTTGCACCCATTCGAGGAAATCCGGCAGGTCGTTCGAGATAGTGAAACGCTCGTCCCCAGCAGAACCGCTTCGTTCGCGGAAGCCTGCCTTTACCAGACCGAGGTAAGAGGACAATTCATCGAGATCTCCAAGTACAAGAAACAAGAGATCGTCTTTGCGGCGCCGTTCACCGTTGAGAAGACTCGTCTCTCCCTGATCTCCCCCGCGGGTAGTAATGTTGTCGAAATCCGACATGATTTTAGACGTAGTCCTTTAAATCCTGAATGAGGTGGACGTCCCTCAGTTTGGTGATTGCTTTTTCCTGGATCTGCCTGACTCGTTCCCGAGTAATCCCAAGCATCTTTCCGGTTTCTTCTAGGGTGAAGGGACCTTCTCCGGTAAGGCCGAACCGCATTTGTATGATTTTCATTTCCCGTTCACTCAGCTGTTTCAGTACCTCTTCCAGGGTATCCTGCAGGGCGAAACTGAATACATTCTCTACCGGTTCAGTGAGGGTTTCATCACTTATCAAGTCGGAAAGGCGGGTCATATTGTCGTCATCTACGGTCGTATCGAGTGACGTAGTTTCTTGAGAGAGCTTGAGTATCTCTTTTACCTTGTGCAGTGGAATATCCATGTACTCAGCTAGTTCAGCTTCCGATGGATCCCTGCCGAGCTCCTGAGTGAGGTGTTTGGCAACAAAATAGCATTTCTTTATGGTGTTGAGCATGTGGATCGGTATGCGTATTACCCGGCCCTTGTCGGCCAGAGACTTGATGATGGCCTGACGAATCCACCAGGTACCGTAGGTCGAGAAGCGGCAGCCCTTTTTATAATCGAAGCGCTCTACTGCCTCGATGAGACCGATATTCCCCTCATCGATGAGGTCCAAAAGAGAAAGGCCGCGATGCTGGTATTTTTTGGCGATGGAAACAACCAGGCGCAGGTTTGCATTGATCATTCTGTTTTTGCAGTGCAGCAGTTCCATTTGTGAACGTTCGACTTGTTCACTCAGCTCAGGGGCCGGTTCCTGCCCCTCGCTTCCTTCGGTTAACTCTTCGATCTCTTCCCGAAGCTGCTGAATCCGTTCACCTATTCTCTGCTCTTCTTCCATGGTGAGGAGAGGAAAACGTGAAATCTGTTTTAGGTACAATGCTAGAGGGTCCGGCTCACCGGTTACTTCCTGGATGGGAATCGAGGTATTTACTTCAGCCATTTTGAGTAATGCTTCTTTTTCTTTTTTGGTAATAGTATCGCTTCCCATTAACCTGCATCATAAATTAAAGAACCAGGAAATAAATGTCAAGTGTTCCTCTCCACTTTATCCTCTCGGTGCGGAAATAGGATCAATCGGTTTCCCGTTACGATAGACCAGAAAGACCATTTCCGGCCCTTCCATCCCCGGGACACTTCCGAGAATCCCCAGTTCCGTACCGCTCTTTACCTGGTCACCTACACGGACTTTCAGATCGGCATTTCCACCATACACATAGAGAAAACCCTCTGCAGATTCTACAAAGACGACCTTTCCAAAACCCCGGTACGGACCGGCCCAGACAACCTCGCCCGGATGTACGGCTCGTACCAGCTGACCGGGTTCACTGGTAATCAATACCCCTCGAATTTTTCCCTCCAGCGGCCTGAGACTCCCCGGGACAGGCCACTTTCCATCGCCCCCCTCCTGCTCGACAATCTCCTGCTCCCGTTTTTCAGCCCGGTCCTGTGTACTCTGGGGATCTGCCGTCTCCTGATAGGTCGAACTCGTTTCTTCGGCCACCTGGGTTTTTGTTTCGGAAACTCCGTTTTCTTCCGAAGGAACACTGATCTTCATTCCCGCGAATATCGGTTTTTCCGAATCAATATTGTTTCGGCTGCAGAGTGTTTCGAGATCAACATCGAAACGGCGGGCAATGCTGTAGAGAGTGTCTCCTCGTTCCACCGTATACCTACCGGTAAAGGGTTCATTTTCGGAGGGGATCACAATCTCCATTCCGACCCGAAGCCGGGTTGCATCCTCTATGTTATTCGCCTCCATCAAACTGTCTACCGGAACATTATAGAGTCTTGCTATCCGATAGAGGGTTTCCCCTTCCTCTAAAACATGCACCTCTTCCTGCCCGAAGGACATAGCCGGCAGCAACAGGAGAAGAATAAAGATAGAACAAAGGCTTCGCAGCATCATGTGTCAATCTTATGTTCGGTACGTAGCATTATAAAATCAACTCCCTTCACACCACAGAAGAGTAACAGACCTTGAAAAAGAACGCGATGCTGTTATTATTTACGTAGAGGGTAGTATGTATGCAAAATATCCCGGATTTTTCCATTCACGAAAATAATTACCAGCCTCCACGTTATCTGGGAGGGCATTTTCTCATCTCCGAAACCGAATTGATGGATCCCAATTTCCACAAAACGGTAGTTCTCATGATCGATCACAACGACGATGGAGCGTTCGGGCTTGTTGTCAACCGCGTGAGCACCAGTGTCCTGTCCAACGTACTCGAAGTTTTTCAGGACAATCCCGCCGGCGATCTTCCGGTTTATATCGGCGGCCCGGTACAACAGTATTTCCTGTTCGTTCTTCATTCCGGTCTTCCCGACGGGAACCGAAGCAGTCAGGCCCAGGAACCGTTGCCGGGAGTCATATTCGAAACGGATTTCGACCTTCTCTCCGATTTTTTCATGCATACCTGGCCCGACCTGGAACCGGAACACAGACCGGTGGTACATCTCTTTGCCGGTTACTCCGGCTGGGGCCCTGGTCAGCTGGAAAACGAACTGGAACGCAGTTCCTGGATTGTTCTCCCGGGAAGCTCGGATCTTGTCTTTTCTCCTAAGCCCGAAGAGAGCTGGGAAAACGCTTTGCGAAAAAAGGGCGGCCTCTACTGGGTAGCAGCAGAGACCGGTTACAAGCCCTCTATGAACTAGCCGGGTTCTGCCGAACCGGAAAAAAATGAAACAAACCCTGTGCCCCTCAACCGAACCCTGGGTTTATTTCGAACCCTGGGTTTATTTGAGAGATATTTTACTCTCGTAGTCCGGAAAGTACCGGCCGATTATCGGTAAATCAAAACTTCGAAGTATCGATTCCTTGGATTCCCGCTGAAGGAGAAATTCAAAAGAACGTTGAATCAGATCTTCTTTGGATTCTTTCCCGCCGGTCAGCTTCTGATAATACCCATCTTCGAGAGTAACCATGTGGGTAGTCGAGGACCCGCCCTCATCTACGACAACCTGATATGTATTGTTTCTATCTAATTGAACCTTTATCATGGATTTAGTATACCAGAAATTCGAGGAGAACAAAATGGGTGATTCGATGCTCGACTATCTGTCAATTCGCGTTCTTGCCGAAGACAGCGTGGAATACGATAGTCCCTATCTCGGGCAGCACGGTATTTCTTTGCTGCTGACCGCCGGCCGGAATGGAGTAACGTACCGAATTCTCTTCGATGTCGCCCAGGATGCTGATGCACTTTTGGTTAATATGGAACGGATGAATATTGCCCCCTCCTCGATCGACGCTATCGTGATCAGTCACAATCATTATGATCACATAGGGGGTCTAGCCCGTATCACTGCCGCTGCGAAACGGACAGATCTGCCGATCGTCGTTCACCCGGAAACCTTCCGCACCCATTTTACTACCTCTCCATTCCTCAAACACATCGGCGCACCGGCAAGCGACAGCCCTTCACGAATCGAGGAGGCAGGAGGCAGGCTCATTTTCACAACCGACCCGCTCGAAATCATGCCGGGCGTGGAGACCAGCGGCGAGATACCGCGGAATACTGATTTCGAAGATGCAGGCCTGTCCATCAGGCAGATTAAAGATGGACATATACAAGAAGACCAGGTTATCGACGACACCTCTCTCTTTGCACGAGTCAGAGGAAAAGGGACGGTTGTCATTACCGGCTGCAGCCATGCAGGCATTGTCAACATCACCGATCTTGCGGCAAAAAGATGGCCGGAAAATCCGATCGCTCTCCTTCTCGGCGGTTTCCACTTGATCGAAGCAGGAGAGGAGCGGATCGAACAGACAGCGGCTGCCCTGCATTCAGCCCCGGTCCGTCGGGTTGCTGCAGGACACTGTACCGGTTTCAGGGCCCAGACAGCCCTCAGCCGGGTTTTCGGACCTGCCTTCGAACCTCTGCGAACCGGACTGGAAATTACCCTGACAGGAGAATGAACCGGGGCGGTATCTTGACGTTTTACCGCCTATCGCTAAGGATAGAGAGGTGGAACCCGCCTTTCAGGACATACGACCCTCTTCACTCATAGAACATGAAAACTGGGTCGATGCAGAAAGCCCGCTGGAGGAAGTCTACCAGAGACTCGCGCACCAGGAATGCGATTTTCTCGCCGTGGTTACCGGAAAGAAGGTCCTGGGATTATGTTCCCGTGCGGAAATCGGCATGCTCCTCGGACACCGCTACGGAAACTCCCTCTTTGCGAAAAAGCCGGTCCGCGAGCACCTGGTGCCCACCCATATTCAGGTAGATGAAAATCAGAATATGTCCGAGGTGCTTCAAAGGGCCTTCGAGCGGCCAAAGGACCGCCTCTATGACGACATCATCGTAACCGACGAAGAAAGCGGTTTCCTCGGAATGATTTCGATGCAAACCCTCGTCACCCTTCAGAACCGGTATTTTTTCCAGGCCATCGATGACCTCAAAAGA
>JAIPGG010000009.1 GCA_021736255.1 Spirochaetales bacterium
GATTGTTGAAAACATGCAGAAAGGTTTCATACATGTTCTTGATTACCTCGGCCATCTTCCCGATTTCCGCTTTTGCCTTCAAAAGGTTTAATTCCGGTGTGTCCTGAAATGACGCCGAGATATAATCGAGCTTATACTGAAAAGGCTCTTCCGGTAATTTCTCTTTTTCCGGAATCATATAGGTTACAAAGCGTTCGAGCCAGCCTACGAACCAGATAAATATCAATGTATTGATGATATTGAAGGTAGTGTGAAACATCGCTAAATGCGCAGGAATACCGATCGAAGTATTGAGCGGGCCGGGAACAATAAAATCCACCAGGTGAATCATCGGATAAAAAAGAAATTGCAGCCAAATGATGCCAAGTATATTGAACATCATGTGGACCATGGCAGCACGTCTGGCATGAACATTCGTTCCTATCGAGGCGATAATGGCTGTTATAGTTGTGCCGATATTTTCGCCCAGCACCATCGCCGCCGCTATCGGGAAATCGATCCATCCGGAAAAGGCCATAGTCAGGGTGATCGCCATAGATGCGCTGGAGGACTGGAGTATGATTGTAAGAACAGCCCCCACAAGGATAAACAATAGTCGGGCACCAAACCCGTCTGCTGTAAGTTCCGTAATAAATTTCAGGGCTTCAGGATTATTGTCAATGTCGGGAACCGCCGCTTTCAAAAAAGACAATCCGAGAAATACCAGGCCGAAACCGACAAGAGCCTCTCCCCAGTCGCTCTTTCCAAGCTTCCGGATAAAAATGAGCAGCAGCCCCACCCCAACAGCGGGAAGCGCTATCTCGGAAATATCGAATTTAAAACCAAAGAGGGCTACAATCCAGCCGGTCAGGGTGGTGCCGATATTGGCACCCATGATTACCCCGATTGCCTGAAACAAGGAAAGGAGCCCGGCGTTCACAAAACTCACAACCATAACCGTAGTTGCCGAAGAAGACTGAACAATCGAGGTTATCCCGAATCCCGTAGCTACCCCGGCAAAGCGGTTACTGGTCATGAATTTCAGGATCGACTGGAGGCGTTCACCGGCCGCCTTCTGAACCCCGTCACTCAGGGTACGCATCCCATAAATGAACAGCCCCAAGCTGCCGAATATTTCCAAGATCTGTATTACCATACTCTCTCCCTGGACTCACGGAAGCGTTGCATATTTATTGAACATATCCTAACAAGTTTCTAACATTTGTCCATAACAAGGATAGAGATTCGGCAAAGATTCGATATGTTTCTATTTGATCCACGAACCTGGATTTATTATGTGCACCTTCCCATTCCGGCTCCCGACAAACAAAAGGCCATCTATCAGCAGGGGCCGTGTTGAAACAATCTCATCGATAAACAGATTGTCGAGTTTTTCTCCGGTAGCAGCATCAAAGACTGCCAGCCCCTCATCTATAGTACCTGAAAATAGTTTTCCGGATGATATGAAGGGTTCAGTGGTGACACCGGAGATCGGTTCAAACAAGGGGGTACCCCCGGAGGCCGATAACCCATAAATCATTCCATTGGCATAGGCAAATAATCCTCCATCTGCAGCCTGCAGGTCCTGCATTACCGTGACACGGCGATCCGATACAAGAGGTTTCTCCCAGTTGACTTTCCATGCAGATAAATCGATCGACACAACCGTCCCGTTTTTCCCGACAAAGTATGCCGTATTACCCGCCAGTTCGACATTCGTGGCCGTCGGCTGTATAGCCGACGTCGAAAGGCTTCTTTCTATTATGGCGTTTTGTAAATCGATCTGATGAAAATTGCCGTCTTGATCAACAATATAAGCGATGTTTCCCGAAACGCCGGGTGTCATCCGTGACCCGCCTGGAATGGGAATGCTCGATATGAGCCTTCCGGCGGAATCTAGTATATCCAGGGCGTCATTTGCCGGATAGAGAAAGCCCGCTTCAGCTCGCACGATTCTGCGCCCGAAGGGGTGGCGTTTTTCCGAAGGAGGCTTTTCCTGTTTAATGACTGATCCGTTTCGTGAATCGACAACAAGAAACTCATTGACGCCGCTGAAAAAGACACGATTGCCCGATGCCTTAACTGCATTATTTTCATTCGGACTATTTGCCGTAGCGACCGTCCAACTGAGCGAACCGTCCCTGGTAAAGGCGGAAACCACTCCATACCGGTCGGCGGTGATGATCTTTTCGCTGCTAACTGTAAGCGACCGGACAAGAGCTCCGGTTGAAGCGGAAAAGCGTCCTGCTACTTCCGGTTCTTCGAAAACCGGCTTCTCTTTCCCGCCCTCGACAGATGAGGCCCGGGCAGTTTCCTGCTCGAGAGTAATTTCAATAGTTCGCTTTTTCTCCGGCAAGACCTCCAGGCGGATCTGCTTATCCAGATACCCATCGGCTTGAGCTCTGATTTCAATCGTTTCCCCGACAGTAAACAGGCCGGAAAAATTACCGGTTCCCGCTTTTTCTTTGTTGAGCTCGATTGATGCTGATTCGGGAATTACTTTGATATGAACAGGCAGGTAAACAGGTTCCTCACCCTTTTTTTCCGGGAGTTCGATGAACTTGAAGGGTCTCGACTCTTCCATGGCTTTTGATTTTTTTCTGTCCATAACCGCCGGAGCTGTATCGGTAAAAATCCTCTTAACCCGTTGTTTCACATTATCTATCTCTTCCTGCTGTCTTTGGAGGTCTTCGGCGGCAGTGAAAACAACACTGCTCTCTTCGAGGTTCACCAGGAATTCCTCAGTACGTTTCTGAATATGATCCGAGATGGCCGCGGGTATTACCAGTTCGTTGCCACCGGAAACAACAGGAGCCGCCTCCTGTACGGCACGGTTCAGTTTCTCGGCCGCTTCTTTTTCTGCGTTCATCTGGGAGAGCGCGTTTTTCAGACTCTTGTCGGTAAGTTCATTCGGGACAACAGAAACCGAACCCGCCTTCACAGCTAACACTGTTTCCTTGCCGGGCATTTCGCTCAAAAGGAATTCTGTCCCACGGACACCACAGGCAACGGTCTTCGTCCTTACTTCGAAGGTCTCATTTCCGACCAGCTTATTCACCCTGGAAACAACACTACCAGCATGGTTTTCCAGTTCGATTTGCCTCTGCCCGACTTCGGGAGCAATTGCCCTGATCGACACTGTGGTATTCTCGTCAAGACGGACAACCGCCGTTTTATCGAACTGGAGTTCACATGAGGATAAACTCCCGGTACTGACGCGAGCTCCTGCATCGAGTAGATCTCCGATCCCTGCTGAGCGTTTTCCATCACCGGTATCTACCTCTACAGTCCCGGTAAGAAAGGTCAGAAGCGCCTTTCTGCGGACCTCCGGCAGATCTTTTGCCGGCTCTTCTGCTTCATCCTTCACTTCGGCTTCTCTTTCCTCCGCTGTTTCGGTTTCGGGCTTTTCCGTTTCAACAACTTCTTCAGAACAGGAATAAAACAACGCCAAAGCCGCAAGAACCGCTACGATGAAAATGATTGAACCGCCAACTTTTTTTCTCATACCGACCTCCTTCGCAGGACTTAGTTCGAGTTTACCTTCTAGTTCGGTATCTGTAAAACAAAAATATGGTCCTGCTATTAGATGTACCTATCTACAATCGATACAAATTTATTGACTAAAGCGAAAAACCGGCTTATAATGGAATAAACAAATAATCTGCGTGACTGCCGGAAAACCAGGTCAACTGCGTTCTCTCGTGGTCATAAGGATAATTTAAGCAATCTGATCCAGAGGCAGGTACTGATGGAGAAGAGAATAGGATCGGTCATTATCCTTGTAGAGGACCGGTCTCTCGTACCCACACTAAATCAAATCTTTACCGAACACTGCGATATCATAATCGGCCGGCAGGGTGTTCCGCTGCATCAACGGAAGGTCAGCGTGATTTCCCTTATTGTCGAGGGAACAACTGATGCAATCGGTGCCCTCACCGGTAAAATCGGAAGGATGAATGGTGTAATGGTCAAATCGGTTCTGACATCGGCAAAGATGCCGCCGAAAGACACCGATCACTGGACCATTTGATTGCCCCCTGCCCCCGGACGGATAAAACAAACTTTATCTATCAGGGGAAATGTATGCCGGAAACAAAAGAAACTAATCAGACAACACGTTCATGGATGGATTCGGTAATCCGCCGTGACGAGGTCGACCGCTACCTTCAAAACGGAAAAGACTTTATTGATGAGGATGAAATCTCGTGTCATCTGAACAATTCCCGGAATCCGGAGAAACAGCAGATCCGGCAGATTATTCAGAAGAGTCTGGCAGTAGAACGGCTCGAACCGGAAGAGGCCGCTGCTCTTTTACAGGTCGAGGATCCTGAACTCTGGGAAGAGATGTATGCTGCAGCTGGAGAGGTAAAACGGCGGGTTTATGACAACAGAATCGTAACCTTCGCCCCCCTCTATTGCAGCAATTACTGCGTCAACAACTGCAGCTATTGCGGGTTCCGAAAAGACAACAAAACCGAAAAGCGCCGGCGCCTCAACCCTGAGGAGGTGCGAAAGGAAACCGAAGTGCTTGCGGGCCTCGGGCACAAACGGCTCATTGTCGTTTATGGAGAGCATCCGTTATCGGATGTGGATTACATCGAAGAGTCTATCCGCGCCGTTTATGATGTTGAAGTGCCTACCCGCCGGGGAACCGGCTCGATCCGCCGGGTAAATGTGAATGCAGCTCCGCTGAGTATAGATAAACTCCGGCGTCTGCATGAAGTCGGTATCGGGACCTTTCAGGTCTTTCAGGAGACCTATCACAAACCTACCTATGCCCGGGTACATCCGTCCGGGATTAAGGCTGATTACCGGTGGCGTTTATATGCGCTTCATCGGGCTATGGAAGCCGGCGTCGATGATGTAGGAGCCGGAGCCCTTTTTGGTCTTTACGACTGGAAGTTCGAGGTCATGGGACTTCTCTATCACGCCATGGATCTCGAACGCTGCTTTGGAGGAATCGGTCCGCATACCATCTCCTTTCCACGGCTCAATCCTGCTTCGGGCGCGGAACTTTCTCAACATGTTCCCTATCCCGTTGACGATCAAACACTCAAAAAAATCGTAACCGTCTTACGCCTTTCCGTACCCTACACCGGCTTGATCCTGACCGCCCGGGAACCGGCGAAACTCAGGCGTGAATTGATTCCTGTTGGAGTAACCCAGACCGATGCTTCCACCCGTATCGGCATCGGGGCGTATAACGGAGAGGGCAACCAGGAAATCGACAGGCAGCAGTTCTTGCTCGGAGACACCCGGAGTCTCTCGGAGGTGATCCGCGAGTTTGCCGATATGGGACTTATAACTTCCTTCTGCACCGCCGGCTACAGATGCGGAAGGACAGGGGAAAAGATCATGAACCTGTTAAAAACCGGCAGGGAGGGGAAGTTCTGCAAACTCAATGCCGTCCTGACCTTTCGTGAATGGCTCGACGACTTTGCCGATGAAGAAACCCGCACCGCCGGAGAACGTGTTATCGGAAAAGAGATACTCGAGATCGAAAATGATCCGCACTTTCACGACGGAAATCTTCTCCCCCTATTCAGGGACTACTATAACCGGCTTGCATCGGGTGAACGGGATTTGTATGTATAACACAGAACAGCCGGAAAGGCCTGCAGCTTCCCGGCATACATCCGGCGGCAAAGAAAACACAGAACTCGGGCAAATTACAGCCTATCTGCGAAATGGAAATTCAACTGAACTGCCCTGCCGGGCGGAAGCTGTCAGGCAAGCCTTCTTCGGCAACCGGGTATTCCTTCGAGGGATTATCGAGATCTCAAATCACTGCAAGAACAGCTGCCGCTACTGCGGACTCCAAAGACAAAACACAAGCCTGAACCGTTACCGGCTCGACGAAGAGTCGATCCAAGAAGCTATTGCTGCTATCCGCCGGTTCGATTTACAGACCGTTGTCCTCCAATCAGGAGAAGATCCGGAAATTTCGGCCGACACGATGGCCCGGCTTATCGAGAAGATAAAGAGCAAAACCGACATCGCCGTTACCCTATCACTCGGGGAATGGCCCGAATCCGCCTATCGGACCTGGTTTCGAGCCGGGGCCGACAGGTACCTCCTCAAAATGGAAACCTTTGAAAAGGGGCTGTACCGCGCCCTGCATCCGGGAATGGATTTTCAGCACCGTCTCGATTGCATCTACCGCCTTGCAGAGATTGGATACCAGACAGGATCGGGCATCATAGTCGGCCTGCCCGGACAAAACCTCGAATCGATTGCTTCCGACCTGATCGAACTGAGAAAAATGGACCTGGATATGATCAGTATCGGACCGTTTATTCCCCACCCGGCAACAAGCCTTGCCGGTTATCCTGCCGGTTCACCGGCCCTCACTTCCAGAGCGATCAGCATGATGCGATGCCTCGATCCGGCGGTCCTCATGCCTGCCGTATCAGCGCTGGCTGCACAAGAACCGGACCAGCGTCACCAGGCCCTGCAGGCCGGGGCTAATGTTCTTATGCCGAATTTTACTCCATCGAACCAGGCCGCATGGTACGAGATCTACCCGGACATCCGGCGCAGTGGACTTTCTACCGATGCTATGGGATCCGCTCTCGCAGAAGCCCGGGCAGCCGGCTGCACTCTCGATTATTCACAGGGAGACAGTATAAAAATCAAAGAGGGCAAGAGATAGATGATTACCTCACCGAAAGCGCTCCGACTTCACCTTGCCGTAACCGGCAGAACGAACAGCGGGAAATCGAGTTTTGTTAATTACATAACCGGCCAGGAGGTATCCATCACCTCCCCTGTTCCGGGAACCACTACCGATGTCGTGGAAAAGGCGGCTGAATTCCTTCCCCTCGGCCCTGTGGTTTTTCTCGACACAGCCGGGAGCGGTGATACCAGCGAACTCGGCGGAGACCGTATGAAAAAAAGCCGGCGGGTGCTCGACAGGGCCGACTTGATGTTTCTGGTAACTGAAACGGAAACATGGGGTACCCTCGAGGAGGAACTGGCGAGGGAGGCTCAAAACCGCTCGATCCCGCTCATTATTATTATAAATAAAACTGATATCACACCCCCCTCCTCCGTATTCATCGATCGCCTCAAGAAATTCAGTAAACACATCATACCCTGCTCGACCCTTGACGAAAAAAGCCGCGGGCAAACGATATCATCGGTAAAGAACTCACTTATCGAAATGGCTCCTCCGGATTACCTGAGCCCTCCTCCCCTGGCCGAGGACCTGGTGAAACCCGGCGGACATGCTGTGCTGATCGTTCCGATTGATATACAGGCACCGAAGGGCCGGCTCATACTTCCGCAGGTGCAGACCATCAGAGCACTCCTCGATACCGGAGCTGCCGGATCCGTGGTTAAGGAAGACGGCTATTCCGATTTGCTCAACAATCTCAATGGAACGCCCGATCTGGTGATCTGCGATTCCCAGGTGGTAGACCAAATGATCGAACAAACACCACCGCAGATTCCCGCTACTACATTTTCCATCCTGTTTGCCCGCTACAAGGGTGACCTTTCCCTGGCAGCCCGGGGAGCGGCGCGGATCGACCTGCTCGAAGAAGGAGACAAGATTCTGATTTCAGAGGCCTGCAGCCATCATCCGATGGAAGACGACATAGGAAGAGTCAAGATTCCACGGTGGATCGAGGAGTATACCGGAAAAAAATTCGTGTGGGATGTTTGTTCAGGACGCGATTACCCCGAAGATATTCAATCGTATCAACTCATTATTCATTGCGGGGGGTGTATGCTGAACAGGAGAGAAATGTTGAGCCGTATAGAAAAGGCCCGGGAAGCACAGGTCCCTCTAACGAACTATGGTCTTGCGATTTCGAAAGCACACCGGGTAATTGAACGGGTGTTGTCGCCGTTTTCCGATGCTCTCGACGCGTATCAAAATTGTCTCCGGGAAACAACAGGCGGCCGTAAAAGCGGCCGCCTGTTTCAGGATACTTATTGAAGGAACTTCGACACAAAGGGGGATGTTTCTCCGCGCCGCATAAAGTGTCCGGAGGGTCCCTCTCCGAGGAACTCGGAAAACCAGGATTCATGCTCGATTTCTTCATTGAGGATAGCCTGGGAAAGATCGTAGGTACGATGGTCCTTCCCTGCAGTCATATTGCAGATCTGAGAGTAACCACGGACCGCACAGCGTTCTGCTTCCACCAGCACCTTCAATATACCCTGCACATCTTTGGGATCTTTCGGCAAGGTTGCAGGAGGACAGGCAGAAACATCATGGAATTCCTTCATGTCCTGCGGCAATTTACCATCGAGCTCATATATTCTCGGTACCAGTGCTTCAAAGTGGTTCCGGTCTTCTATCCGGGCAACCTCCGCAATCTCCTTAACACCCTCCCCCTGCATACCGATTAGATTAACTCGTAGAATCGTGTAATAGTAAAAGGTAGTCAGCTCTGCAGATGCATTCTTTACCAGGAGCTCGACCAGCTGATCGACATTAACTCCTGCCCGTTCAACCATTTCTCGCGTTACTTGTGCCATAAAGGCCTCCTTTTAGTAATCATTCCTATATATTAAGTTAATAACCACCCGATATTTAGTCAAACAGAAAAACCCACAACACGACAAATCGCCTCCCTTGACACAAGAAACAGTCTGTGGTCTAGTGAGGTTATGTTAACTAACAATACTGCAAAGGTTGTAATTTGAACATCCTTCTTATCTATCCTGAATTCGTTGATACCTTCTGGGGTTTTAAACACGCATTAAAGTTTATCGGCAAAGATGCTACATTTCCTCCACTTGGTCTCTTAACTGTTGCTTCCATGTTACCTGATGACTGGAACGTCCGCCTCTGTGATATGAATGTCGAAAGGCTCCGCAAACGAGATCTTGCGTGGGCGGATTATGCGTTTATCAGCGCCATGACCGTTCAAAAGAAATCCTCGAAACGGGTCCTCCAGCGTTGTCTCAAAGAAGAAGTGAAGACGGTGGCCGGCGGTCCCCTTTTTACTATCGAACCGCAATCATTCCCGGAAGTCGACCATTTTGTTCTCAACGAGGCCGAGGTCACGCTGCCTGATTTTATACGCGATGTCCGAAACGGCAACCCCCGTCGAGAATATACGAGCACCGACTTTCCCGACATGACGCAGACTCCAATTCCAAGATGGGATCTGCTGAACTTGAAAGAATATGCCTCCATGTGTATTCAGTACTCGAGAGGCTGTCCGTTTAATTGTGATTTTTGTAACGTCACATCTCTGTTCGGACAGAAGCAGCGGTATAAATCGAGTTCACAGATTACTTCGGAGCTGCAGAGCCTGGTCGACGCCGGTTGGAAAAAAGATGTGTTTTTTGTTGATGATAATTTTATCGGCAACAAGGGACGACTCAAGCGGGAACTTCTTCCCGATCTAATCGAATGGCACACCAACCACCCGACTACCAACTTCAACACGGAAGCCTCAATGAATATCGCCGACGACCCCGAGCTGATGGACATGCTAGTCCGATCCGGGTTCAACAAGGTCTTTATCGGTATAGAAACTCCGGATGAAGAAAGCCTTACCGCATGCAGCAAGATCCAAAACACCAAACGCGATCTCATCGAAGATGTGAAAAAGATTCAGCGCGCAGGGCTGCAGGTACAAGGCGGATTTATTGTCGGATTCGACAGTGATACAGAATCAATTTTTCAGCGGCAGATCGATTTCATTCAAAAGAGCGGTATAGTAACGGCGATGGTTGGTCTTTTACAGGCTCCCTTCGGGACTCGCCTGTATGACCGCATGCAGGAAGAAGGGCGGATAATCGGCGATACCACCGGAGACAATGTCGACGGATCAATGAATATCGTACCAATAATGAACGCTCAGAAATTGAAAAACGGATACCATGAAATCCTCAACAAAATCTATTCGCCACGGCCGTATTATCAGCGGGTGAAAACCTTTTTGCGCGAATATGATCCGGCCTCTTTCAAAGCCAAACTCTCGCGGCAGGACATTTGGGCATTCGTAAAATCCCTATTCCGTCTCGGGATCATCGGAAAAGAACGGTTTCAGTACTGGAAACTTTTGGTCTGGACCGCCGTACACAGAAAGCGTTCGCTCCCTGATGCCGTTACCCTGGCTATCTACGGATTTCACTTCAGAAAGGTCTGTATCCAGAATATAAAACACTAACAGCTTCCCAGAAAGTATCCTGCCGTCACTTATTCGTGCGGCAGGATACGAGGGACACTGCCGGAGACGGGACTTCCCTCCTCTCGCCGGCCTCCTGCCGGCTCGTTCCGGGCCGCCTCCGCTCACAGGCGGCGCACTTCCTGTGCGCCCGGTAGGACGCTATCAGGAAACAATTTAGAAAACAAGCTTGCGTGTTCCGGCGAGATCAGGGCAGTAGAGAGGTGAATTTCTACGATTTTGCTAAAAAAAAAGATAGGGGACTTTGGTAGATCTACGTTCAACAGGTTTGCCGGCGGGAACCACTTGCACAATACCAATGAGATCTCGGTGGACGTATCTGAATAGATCTATAGGAATCTTGAAATAGCATGCTGGACATGCTATACTATTCCGTGTGATTCAGTCGTTCCGAGACGCTGCGAGTGAAGATCTCTTCAATGGACGGAACACGAAGGGAGCCCGCAAAGCGTGTCCGGAATCACTGTGGAGAGTTCTATCGAGAAAGCTGGATGCGCTGGATTCAGCCGAACGTCTGGACGACCTTCGCATTCCACCCGGCAACCGCCTCGAGCAACTCTCAGGACAGCGAGCCGGACAACACAGCATCAGGGTGAATGAGCAGTATCGGATCTGCTTCACCTGGGCCGAGGGTGGACCCGAAAACGTGGAGGTTACTGACTATCACGATGAGTGAGGAAGCATATGGTACGAGTACCTACTGATAGAGAGCCAACCCACCCTGGAGAAATTCTGCGCGAAGAGTTCCTCGAGCCGATGGGCCTCAAGCAGCAAGAGCTTGCCAACGCCATTCATGTACCGTTTCAGAGGGTTAATGAGATTGTTCGTTGTCGGCGAGCGGTAAGCACTTCAACGGCGCTCCGACTGGCTCGGTACTTCGGAACGAGTGCCGGCTTCTGGATGAACCTTCAGTTGCGTTATGATCTCTACGAGACCGAGCGCTCAGAGAAGGAAGCGCTGGAAGAGATCGAGCCGCTACATCACATGGGATGAGACAGTCCATCGATGCAACGAGACTTGGTGATCAGAGACGTTGACGAAGCACTACTGCACGCCCTACGAAAGAGGAAAAAGTACGGATCATCTTGAGCGCCAGCACCTCTGACGGAGAGGGATCGGAGAGCCAAGGATTGGCGAGCAGAATCCGTGTACGGTTCACTGAGACCGGTGGGATTTCTGGACTCGCAACGAAGAAAAGAACCGAGTTACCCAGGCATCCCGAGTTCGGATCAACCACGGAAGAAGATGACGCATAACGACAAGCGGAACAAGCAGGCCGATCTTTCCGACTGGACTTCCGTAGAGAGAGGAGATCGCAGTAGAGGCGGTCTTCATCGAGTGTTTGGTGAGGCTGGGGATGCTCGAGACGATGAGCAACGGCTCCACGGATACTCTCCGTGGGGAAGTTGGCTCCGGTGCGCCTTCCCTCGCTGCCGCTCGGCGTTCGCTCCGTTTCAAGTCTCGAGCGGGCTGCGGATTCCTCTCTTAAGCTTATGCTTTTTTACATAGAATGTTCTCGGACCCGCATTATGCCGGAGACGGGACTTGAACCCGTACGGCCATGATATGGCCGGGAGATTTTAAGTCTCCAGTGTCTACCAATTCCACCACTCCGGCCGGCAGTTGACGAACTATTGTACCCGATAATACACAGCCTTTGGAAGGCGGTCAATAATCTGTTATAATCTTGCATATGACAAATCAGGAATTACCGCTCGCAGACCCGCATTTTCACATTCTCGAAATGCAGAAGAAGGAACTCAATATCCCGCAGCGTCTGGATGAGGCTTTTGAAATTCTGGATCTTGGAATCGATATCGCTACGAACGAGGAGGGCTTCGATCTCAGGACCTCCTTTGACCAGCGCTATCCGAACCTCTATCATACGGTCGGTCTTTCACACTACGAGGCTGCGCGGGAACCGGCCTCCCAGAATGCCGGTTTGGAGGTAATAAAACGCCAGGCATCTTCTTCGAAAGTTGTTGCCGTCGGAGAGATAGGGCTTGATTACCATCACAATGCAGCTCCACCGAAGGATCAGAAGAAGCTTTTTGCCAAGCAACTCGAACTCGCTCATTCGCTCGATCTTCCGGTTGTTATTCACAACCGGAATGCCGATGAGGATGTCTACGAGATACTCGAATCTCATGACCTGAGACGGCGGGGAATTATTCACTGTTTTTCATCGGATCGTGACACCGCCTTGCGTTTTTACGAGCTCGGCTATCTAATTTCATTTGCCGGAAATCTTACGTTCAAAAATGCCTCAGCCCTGCGTGCAGCGGCGCAGGCGCTGCCCCCGGAATCCTTTATTGTAGAGACGGACGCCCCCTATCTCAGCCCCGAACCGAACCGCGGCCGCCCGAACCACCCGGCCCAGGTAAAACACACCTATCAGTACCTGGCCGACCTCCGTGGACTTGCCCTTCAAGATTTGGCAATACAAATTCGATCGAACATTCGTGATTTGCTGGGGGTATGATCAGAGGTTGAGATTCGAAATCAAGTTTATACCCGTATGGGCAGGGTAATGGTGAAGGTTGTTCCCTTCTCGATTTCACTTTCTACTTCGATGTGCCCTTCGTGGGCGTCTATAACATTTTTTACGATGAGCATACCGAGGCCGGTACCGCCCATTTTGGAAAATGAATAGAATGGTTCGAACATCCGCTTCCGTATCTCTTCGCTCATTCCTGAACCTGTGTCGGCTACTCGAATAATCAGCCGGTCGCCTTCCCTCTCGGTGGTAATAGCAAAGGTGCCGCCTTCAGGCATTGCTTTCCTGGCGTTATCCGCCAGATTCAGGAAAACGCGCATCATCCTGGCTTGATCGAGCATTACCGGCCCTTTCTCCCGGATGTCGAGCCGAAGATCAATCTGTTTTGTAGTAAATCTTTCTTTCACGGCACCTGCAAATTCCCTGAAAAATTCCTTCAGATTCACAACCGAAAGGTTGAGCCTGATTTCTCCTCTGGCATAGTCTAAAAGCTCTCCGGTGAGTTCATTCAGTCGGTTCGCCTGTTTGACAACATGGTCTGCATACTCTTTGACTCTATCCGGGTCGTCGGCATGCAGAATAACCATCTCCGCATATCCCTTGAGTATACCGATAGGATTCTTTATGTCGTGAAGAATCAACGAAGAAAAACGCCCGAGTGCAGATAAGCGCTCTGATTCCAGTAATTGATGCTGCGCCTTCTGGAGCTCTTTGTTCGCCGCTTTGAGTTCCCTGTTTCTCTGACGCAGCCCCTCAACAAAGGTCTCGTTACTTGCCCTTACCATGGACGAAACTGCTACCAGTATAGATTTGGCAACGCTCACATTTTCTTCAACAATTTTCTGAAAATCCTGCCGTTCTAAATAAAGAAGCTCGGATTCATCCCGTGTTATCACCGTTGCACTTCGGGGCAATTGATCTATCAGCGCCATCTCGCCGAAAAATCTACCGGTTTCATGCTCGGCAAGAAGGTCCGGTTCGTCACTGCCGTAATCCTTCCAGACCTGGACCCGTCCGTCTACGATGATATAGAAGCCGTCGGCCTTCTCTCCCTCGCGGAAGATGACTCTCCCTTTTTCTACCACCATATGGCGACACCGTTTTGCTATCTCTTGGACCTCGAAATCACCAAGATCTCGAAAGAAATCCACCCTTCGAAGGAATTCCTCTATTTCTGCAGGAGTCTTTACCCTTGGCACGTCCACTCTCCGTTTAAAAAACACCCGGAACCGATTGTATCAGCCCCGGGTGTTTTCAGATTCGATTTGTTTTCGGAGGGTTTTTCCTCCGGTTTCGCCTTCCCGGCAATAAGAAACTACTTCTCTACCAGGTATCTACCATATCGTCTTCGGCGCGGTTTTCCTCGCCAAAGAGATCGGTTACCGCGCGCATATCATCAAAATAAACGTAGTAGGTTCCATAGGCTTCTTCCGGATCGGTATCGATCCGAAAACCTACGACCTTTACCCCCATCTGATTGTTGTAGTGATAGTCCCGCTGCACAATGTTTGTGGGAATAGCTACGGTAAGTTTTTTCCATCCTGAAAAATTTAATTTTCCTACGGTTATCTCGGCACGATTTCCAAAATGATCCTCGAGCATGAGACTAAGCGTGTGGTTGTAATTTCGTCCCACCACCCACATCGAAATCGTCTTGGTAATGCCCTCGATAGGGAGTGGTTTTACCGGAAAAATTGCAAAGGAATTAAAGCCGCGCTTAAAAAATTCTACTTTTGCGCCAAGAACATACTCATCCTGCGCCTCGATACCGGCCTCTTCCTCTCCGGGAATCGGCTCTTTGTCCTGCGGTCCGCCTTTAAATCTCCGTAAAGAGATCAAACCCTGATCTATGGGAATACGGGCATCCCAATAACCTGCCGTTTCAAAACGGGTTACCGAGACCTCTTTGAGAAGCTGCTGAGCAGTATCAACGCCGATTTCTTCCGCCGCCGGTTCTCCGGCAGCTTCGGATTGCGCAAATATTCCAACTGAAACAAGACTCATTATAAGGAGAATGAACAGTACACTTCTAACTCTCATGATTTATTCTTCCTCCCCCCACACGTCATTGACGAACTGCTCTTCGGCCAGCGTTTCTCCATCGTATGGAGATTCAAATGTATCGGTAAGCACCTTCATGTGATCGAGATAAAGATAGAATTCGTTGACTTTTTCTTGTGGTTTTGTCCACAAAACAAGTTTTGTCAGCTCGAGCTGCCGATATTTCGGGAGATAGGCACGAGATTGGGGCATCGAATTGGGAATATTTATTCGCAGGTTCCTCCAACCTTCGTAGCGTATACTGCCAAAGGGGATGACATGAACCATTCCCTTATAATCCCGGAAGTGAGCTTCCAGATAGTAATCATAGTTCGAACCCCACACCCACATATCGATGTTTTTTGCTCGGCCGGGAATGGGGATGGGCTTTAATTCAGCATCTTCTCCCTCTCCCTCGACACGGAATATCTCGATATTGTTGTAACCCTTACGTCTAAAACCTGCACGAATTCCCAGTGCCTTCCGTTCTTCCATAGGGGTATCAACATACAGTGCTTCGGGGGAGGTATTTACGAGTTTGTACGACAGAAGATTCTCATCGATGAATTTACTTCCAACAGCAACCCATTGATACTCAGGATCATCAAAGTCTTCCAGAACTACTGATACTACGTTCTCCGTAATCTCATCTGAAAAAACAGTTGTTGTCCCTGCTATGAGCAATGCCGGAATAAGCACAAACAAGAGCAGGTTCCTTCGCTTCATTCTCTACTCCTTTTCACTTCGGTGAACAATCGGTCCCACGATCTTGTCAGTTCCACGAGGCATACCTTATATCAATAGCATTATAGTTTTCGCTTACCCCTTTGTCAAACACTTTTCCATGTTCTCCCTGCCGGCAACACGCCGAAAAAAGAAACGGCCCCAAATTCACCGCCGACCGGCCGAAACCCGGTGATTCTAATTCGATTCCTCCGTATCAAGCAGTCCGCTGAACACCCTCCCTTTCAGCACCAGTTTTCCTTCTGGTGGAAGCATATTTGAGTTCAGTTTTTCAAGAAAAGCTTGATAATCGGTTTCAATTCCCATAAGGACCCGGTCGGGATACGCATCGTAAGCCTGTGAATTTTCGGTAATAAGCAAAGCCCCCCGCCTATTCAGCTGCTCGAGAAGAATCCAATCTGCCTGCCGCATTCTCACAACAACCACTTCAATCCGGTCCAGTCGGCCTATCAGGGACAGAAGAGCATCCCGATCGTCGAGCACCTTATTATTGTCGACCGTTATGAATAACGGTTCTTTTCCGGTGATTCCCCGGTACCCTTCTCGATATGCGGCAAGCTCCTGCCTCATTTGTTCGCTTCCGGTATACCAGAGTCCCGTTACCTGCTTTCCACTGTCTCTCCGGTATTCCGCTGTCAGGCGCCCGAGACGCCGAGAGGCTTCACGCCGGTCGAGAAATACCGGGCGGGGAATACCGTCTCTTTCGAAAACGAGAAGAGAGAATGCTGTTTGCCGGTCTAAAGCCCCGCCTCCCTGTTCGGAATGAACAAGATCGGAGAACGCCGAAGACCCGCTCGTCTCTCCAACAGTATCCAGAGCGGCAGGGATCAGCCGGGGAGTCAGAATAAGGGGGCTGCGTTGATATCGCCGATCGAGTGCCGAACGCAAGTCCTCGATATCTTCGACAACCTCCACCTGAATTCCTATTCCCTCAAGCGCATCGTTTCCACCGCGGGCTTCGAGCCAGTACTGGTCGGCAAGCAGCCTCAGATCCGTATTGCACCCGGCAAGGAAGCCAACAAGGAAAACGAGAACAGCCCCAACGATTAAAAAACGCACGACAAGGTCGAAAGCGGCAAGCTTGACAGTATATCGGCAGCCACGTACAATTCCCACATAAAATATTCAACCACACTAAGCGGTTTATCGCAATAAGGAGCAATCATGACTCATTACAAAGATCTTGGACTCTCTAATACAAAAGAGATGTTCGAACGGGCAATGAAAAACGGCTACGCCGTCCCGGCTTACAATTTCAACAACCTCGAACAGCTGCAGGCAATTGTCAACGGCTGCATAGAGAGCAAATCTCCATTCATACTTCAGGTTTCAAAAGGGGCCCGGAACTACGCCAATGAAACCCTGCTGCGCTACATGGCCCAAGGGGCGGCAGAACTTATAAATAAATCAGAGGCAGAGATCCCCATGGCTCTTCATCTCGATCACGGCGACAGCTTCGAAATCTGCAAATCCTGTGTGGATTCCGGATTTTCTTCAGTGATGATCGACGGTTCCTCCCTCTCCTACGAGGACAATGTTGATGTTACCAAACGGGTCGTCGAATATGCAAAAAAATACGATGTGAGTGTTGAAGGT
Source organism: Spirochaetales bacterium (assembly GCA_021736255.1). Taxonomy (GTDB): domain Bacteria; phylum Spirochaetota; class Spirochaetia; order JAIPGG01; family JAIPGG01; genus JAIPGG01. Next base: position 17,008 of record JAIPGG010000009.1, read on the forward strand.
GAACTCGGCGTTCTTGCAGGGATCGAAGACGAGGTTACCTCGGAGGTTTCCCATTACACCGACCCCGATGATGTCGAGGATTTTGTAAAAAAGACCGGCGTGGACAGCCTGGCCATCTCTATAGGAACTTCTCACGGAGCCTACAAGTTCAAGGTTGAACCCGGCCAGGATCCGCCCCCGCTGCGTTTCGATATTCTCGAAGAGGTTGAAAAGCGCATAACCGGCTTTCCCATCGTTCTCCACGGCGCCTCTTCCGTGCTGAAAGAATATGTTGATATGATCAATCAGTACGGCGGATCGTTGGAAGGCGCAATGGGCGTATCAGAAGACCAGCTTCGCAAAGCGGCAAAATCCGCAGTATGCAAGGTCAACATCGATTCGGACGGCCGTCTTGTAGTTACCGCAGTAATCAGAAAGATGCTGCATGACAAACCGGAAAACTTCGATCCCCGGAAGTATCTCGGTCCGGCTCGGGACGAACTGAAAGAGATGATCATCCGGAAAAACAACGAGGTACTCGGCAGCGCCGGCCGGTATTAAATTGTATAGCTTGCTGAAAGGCCGCTTTTAAAGGCGGCCTTTTTTTTATGCTGGTTTTCTATTTGGGTCTTCGTAAAACGGTATGAGGATTTCAATCGCGAAGATCCGGATCACGAACAAACATCCAAAAAACCCCGGAAGCGGTCAATACCACGGCCAGAACCCAGGCTATTAAGTAGTACTGAAAGGTATACACCACCGAGATGAACAGCGATCCTAATGTTGCCGCAACAATCAGAGCGAGAGCCTTGACAACAGCCCCCGACGAGGTCCTCGGAGAGGCAAGAAGACAAACCGCGACTGCCGACAGGGTAATCTGAGCAAGGCGTAAAAGGGGGAGCATCAATAACTCGAAGGATCCCAGCTCACTCTGGATACGCATAATATCGAGCATACCCAGGAGCAGGTAGTATCCGGTAAAAAAGGAAAAGGAAAGGTTTCTTTCCGGCCGCTCTCCGCGATCAAGATTTAGTCGCTGAAGCAGGTACCAGAAGCCCAGAGCCGACAGAGGATAGAGGCCATGCTGATGAATAATAAGATGGGTAAACATAGAGCCGAACTCGTATCCCATGGGAACGATGTTCCTGAGGGCATACAGAACCAGCAACGCGGCAACAGATGCGCCAATACCGACAAACAGGGTCACTCCGTAACGAAAATTCCGATAGCCCGCCTGTGAGTTGGAAAGCAGGGCAAACCAGAAAAGCGGAACCCCGGCAACAAGGAATGCGATCATGGGTGAACGCTATCACAGCCGGGCTCCTTGTGCAACTGAGGAAAGAACCTCCACTTTGCCGCACTCCTTGACAGTTTTCCCGGAGCTACCTAGGATAACGTGCATGCCCGAAAAGAACACGGAACAAGATACAGCCCGGGGAAGTTCGGTAGGGGTCGTCCAGCCTCAGGATATTCAGCTCGCCGACGAAGACAACCCGCTCATCCTCGATAACGGCCGCTCTTTTGCCCCCATAAACGTACGATACGAAACATACGGACGGCTGAACAAAGAGCGCAGTAATGCCGTTCTCATCCTGCACGCCTTCTCGGGTGATGCTCACGCTGCTGGTTATCACAGCCCGGAGGACCAGAAACCCGGGTGGTGGGACCCAATGATCGGACCGGGCAGGGCCTTCGATACGACGAAGTATTTCATAATCAGTTCCAATGTTCTCGGCGGCTGTCAGGGAACAACCGGCCCAGCCTCCGTCAGTCCGGAAACCGGCAAACCCTATGGTTTGAGCTTTCCTGTTATCACCATTGCGGACATGGTGCGCCTCCAGGAACGGTTGATCGATGCTCTTGGTATCGACCGGCTTCTTGCCGTGGCAGGCGGATCTATGGGCGGGATGCAGGCCCTCGAATGGGCGGTTGGATACCCGGAGCGTGTCCGATCGGCCATGGTTCTCTCTTCTACTGCACGGCTCAACGCCCAGGGAATCGCCTTCAATGCCGTAGGACGAAACGCAATAACCACCGATTGCCGCTGGGCAGGCGGAGATTACTACGGAGAGGAAACCCCCTCCACCGGGCTGGCCATTGCCAGAATGATTGGACACATCACCTACCTTTCCGACGAGTCGATGCGGATGAAATTCGGCCGACGGCTTCAGCAGCGGGCTACCTACGGCTACGATTTTTCCGACCAGTTCGAGGTGGAGAGCTATCTGCAGCACCAGGGAGACAAGTTCGTTGACCGCTTCGATGCAAATTCCTATCTCTACCTCAGCAAGGCTATGGATTATTTCGACATGAGCGAGAGTTACGGCGGCCTGACAAATGCCTTTTCCCGAACGGGTGCCAAATTTTTGGTCATTTCATACTCATCGGACTGGCTCTATCCAACCTATCAATCAAAGGAAATGGTGTACGCCATGATGAAAAGCGGGCTGGATGTAACCTTTATCGAACTGGCGAGTCCCTACGGCCATGATTCCTTTTTACTGGATGCCGGACGCCAGACAGAGCTGATATCCTCCTTTCTGGAGAAGGCCTATGCCGAATCAACCGAATAGCCGCCCCAACACCAGCGCAGAGGACCAGCAGCCCGGCAGCGATGAAATCATCATAGATCTTATCGGTGCAGGTTCAACGGTGCTGGATCTCGGTTGCGGAGAAGGAGAGCTGCTGGAGCGCCTGATTCGTGACAAACAGATAGCAGGCCGCGGAGTAGACATCGAAGAGGCAAAAATCCTTGCCTGTGTCAAACGGGGAATCTCGGTTTTTCAGGGAAACCTGGATGAAGGGCTCAAGGATTATGCTACCAACAGCTATGACTATGTGATACTGAATCAGACCTTGCAGGTAACCCACAATCCTGTTCTGGTGCTTCGAGAGATGATGCGGGTCGGAAAAAAGGGAATCGTGAGCTTTCCGAATTTCGGTTTCCTTTACAACCGCTTACAGCTTCTTTTTGCCGGGCGTATGCCGGTGAACAGGAAATTCCCGTTTACCTGGTATAACACCCCGAATATCCACTTCTTTACCCGCAAAGATTTTTTGAACACCTGTATTGAACTAGGCTTTCAAATCGAACAGGAGATCCCCACCCGGAACGGAAAGACGGTAGCCCGATTGTTTGCCGGTTCCATGGCAAACGAGGTCTGTTACGTTTTGACTGATTGATTAAAATCCGCTAGATTGAAAATCCGCGTTCAGATTGTCATCAGGTCGAGACGGTCTTCCGCCCATTTTTTGTGACGCTTATGTTCCTCGATAAAATTCTGAAAAAGCGAAGCGGCCGGTTCTTCCGGTACTTCTTCGGCAAGATAACGGAGAAGCGAATCGAGTTCCTTTTCCCGTTCGATTACAAAACGGAGCATTTCCTCCGCCACAAGGCTTTCGGGAATCGAATAATTTGAATACTGCTGTATATCAAAATCCAGCAATTCCTTTTCGAGGAGTCCTGCCTGCCGAATCTGCTCCAGCGCCTCTTCGTAACTACGTTTCTGTTGTTCTTCCTGATCAACAAGGGAATCGAGCAGATGCCGCATCCCGGGATCGACAATCTGTTTAGACAGATAGCGATAGGTTTTTACAATGTTCGTCTGTGATTCGAACCATGAATCCAGAATACTCTCTAAGGTTTTCATAGGACACGCTCCATTAATTCATGATAAACAGTTTTTCCCGCAAACGCAACCAAACCGTCTTTTGAGCAGACTGTGCAGGAAAAGGCATCGAGGAAAAACACCTTTGACTTTTTATCCGGACCGGTGCTATAGTTGGACAATCTAGGATGAGGAGTCGAAAATTCCGACTCTTCGCAACTATTTACTGGGAGGTATATGGCTACCAAAGAACTGAGAATCAACGATCGGATACGGGTGCCTGAAATAAGGCTAATCGATGAGAAAGGCGAACAAAGGGGCATCGTACCGACGAAAGAGGCATTGCAGGCCGCAATGGACCTCGACTTGGACCTAGTAGAGGTTGCACCACAGGCAAAACCTCCTGTCTGCAAACTTTTGGATTACGGAAAATATAAATTCGAACAGGAAAAAAAACTCCGTGAATCGAAAAAGAAACAGCAGCTGGTTAAACTGAAAGAAGTTCGAATGCAGCCGAAGATCGAGAAACACGATCTGGAGTTCAAAACCAAGCATATCCTTGATTTTTTACATCAAGGCAGCAAGGTCAAGGTAACGATCCGGTTCCGCGGAAGGGAAATGGCGCACACCGAGATCGGCCGCAATGTTTTACTCAAGATCCTTGATATTCTCGGCGAAGACGAATATAATCTCGACTCACCTCCAAAAATGGAGGGTCGTTTCATGTCCATGCTGCTCAGCCCCAAATCAAAAAAGGGGAAAAAAGAGAAGGACAGCGACAAAGAAAGTAAGCCGAAGAACGAATAAGAGGAAGGAAGACCATGCCGAAAATGAAGACTCGCAGAAGTGCCGCAAAGCGCTATAAATTTACCGCAAATGGAAAGGTTGCTTACAGAAAACAGGGCCTCAGACATATACTTACCAAGAAATCCCCGAAACGAAAAAGAAACCTTCGGAAAACTGGGATTCTCAGCAATACCGAAACAAAACGGGCCCACAAGATTTGTCCGTACAATTGAACCGTAACAGCGAAATGAAAACCGACAGCGACGAAGGAGTCGAAGAACAATGCCACGAGCAGTAGACGGAACACGCAGAAAAGAACGCAGGAAAGAGAACCTCAACCAAGCCAAGGGATACTGGGGTCGCAGAAGTACGCTGAACAGGACGGCCAAGGATGCCGTAAAAAAATCACTCACCTATGCCTACCGCGACCGCAGGCAACGGAAAAGAGACTTCAGACGTCTTTGGGTCAGCAGAATCTCTGCAGCTGCCCGGGCTGAAGGAATCAACTACTCCCAGTTAATCAACGGTATGAATAAGGCCGGTATTGAAATTAATCGCAAGGCCCTTTCCAACATGGCAATTGAAGACAAAGAGGCTTTTCGGGCGATTGTAGAACAGGCAAAAGCTGCTCTGAACAAGAACAAATAGAAGGTGCAGCCCGGGCGGTATTCGAATATACCCGCGTGGTATTCCTGCCAAGACCCCCGGCCGGTAATCGAGCAGCATACATCCCTCTAGCGAGGGATACGACAGGGAGGGGACAGAATGTTGAATCTCGAACAGATTCGCCAACTCGAAGAAAAGGTTCATCTGGCAGTCGAACGTATACAGTCCCTTCAGACGGAAAACTCCGAACTCAAAGAGCAGATTTCCCAGGACAAAAAGCGAATCGAGGAACTCGAAACCGAAGCAAAGCGCAGACAAACCGAACAAGAACGGATCGAGGCCGGAGTCGTCAACGCCTTGAGTCAGCTCGAACGACTCGAGGAAGAAGTAAACTCCAGGAACATTCAGTCCGAACCGTCGAAATCCGACACGGCACAAACCGCTGTACCGGCGGCGGAAAACAAACAGAACCCCGAAAACGGGGCATCATCTGCTGCTTCAGAGCCCAGTCAAACCGCCGAACAGAGGCAGGAACACCCTGCACCCGACAAGCCTGTAAAACCTCAGGAAAGAAGCCTTTCCGAAACCACGAATCAGCGTACCGACGCAGAAACTGATGGTGAAGAAAATCCAGGCGAAGAGCGTGAAGGTTCCGAGGAAACCAGCTCCGAGCGTCCGGGCGAACTCGGCATCTTTTAACGCTGCTGCTTTCATAACGGAATCCATTCGGCTCTGAAGAGGGACTTTGACCGCAGGAGGAAGGGATTGCAGGCAAACATTGAGATTCTCGGCACCCGATTTACCATACAAACCGATGAAGATCCTGAATATATTGAATCCCTCGTCGCTTTTGTAAAGGAGAAACTCCACGAACTGCGGAAAAATGTCGGGGTTTCCGATCCTATGCGTCTTGCCCTGCTTACCAGCATAGTGCTTTCCGACGAGATCTTCAAAATGAGAAACGGAGAGTCGAGTTACCGGGAAGCAGACCAGGTAGAGGATATTGCCGCACGCCTGATCCAGGAAATCGACAATACCCTCGATACATAATTAGCATCAAGCCATTATCAAAGCTCGATTCCCTCAATTTTTCCACATATGTGAGTTAATCGATGAATTAGAGGCTTATATTGACAGGAACAATCAAAGAGCATAGGGTTAGAAACTGATATGGCGAGCTTCACAACACAAAAAATTAATAACTTGTATGCTAGTTACAAACAGATCGAGGTTACCTTTAACCGTGAGGTCATCAAGAACACCGGGCTCCAAACCCGCCATATCCTGCTCAAATGCCTCGGTGAAGCCTGGCCCTGTGTTATCTATTCTTCTTCCATGAGCGGGGCTAAAATTCTTATTAACGCAAAGGCAAAACTCATAGAAAAGATCAAGAAGTCGAATAACCTCGTTAGCCTCCACTACAAGTTTCTCCCGAATCCTGATGAGGAGCCGATCATTTTTTTCGTAGCAGCCAGGGTTGCCGGTCTGAGTCCCTACGGGGAGGCGGAACAGAACAACTTCTTTTTGACACTTACCTTTACCCAGCGGCCGCCGGATGATCTGATAGAAATTCTCGGCATTCTCCTCGAGGCTACGGCAAACGCAAAACAGCGAAAAGAGGAACGGATTCTGATCAACAACGATACCCAACGATCACTCGGCCTCAAATCAAAAGAAGCCTATTGCGAGATACAAGGGGTGCCCAGAAAGTGTATAATCAGAGACCTCTCTTTTTCCGGGGCCAAGGTGATCATTATGGGTGTAGCAAAATTCTTGATCGATAAAGAGGCAAAGCTTAAACTTTTTCTGGAAGAGACTTCCGAACCCCTTGTCCTTACCGGAAAGGTTCTCCGCTTCGAAGAAGTGGAAGGGCGCAAGGAACTGGCGGCAATTGCCCTGCAATTTCACGAAGAACAGGTTCCAATGCAATACAAGATACGTCTCAGCAGCTTTCTCGGAACCCGTTTATCCAAACAGCAATCCTCTTCAACCGGCGAATAGTCTATGAAAAACCTTGAGAACATTATCTACATTTCCGTACCGGAAGACCTTCAGCAAACTATAGAGGGTTTTACAATCGACCCCTCAATACTGTTACCTGTAGAACTCCCTCCGGGAAAAACAACCGCTGATCTGGGCGCCCTGTCCTGGGAAATGATCATTTCCGCTATGCTGCGGATTCTTGCCTGGGATGAAGATCACGAAGACGCATCCTACTACCGATCGTTCATCATGACGGTAAAACCGGATATCATCCAGGAACTGACTGAAGCGGCAATTTTCAAAGCGAAAAACGGAGACCAGGAGCTTGCGGAAGAGATGTTCCGCGCACTGAAAAACCTCCAACCGGAGGATCCTCGCAGCCGGCTGAACCTGGCCATGCTCTTCGAGCAGCGGGCGGAAACATACCGGGCTGCAGGCAACCAGGAAAAGGCCGAAGAGTATGATACTCAGGCCCTGAATACCTATCGCCACGGTCTGGTAATCGATCCATCCTTTGCCGATCTCCATTTGAATATTGCTTTTTTCTACCTGAAGAATCACAACACAGAGAATGCCAAAAGCCACCTCGAAACCTTTCTTCGTTTATCGGATGATCAGGATAAGATCAGTCAAGCCGAAAGCACTCTCCAAAAGCTCAACAATCGGGAACAGATGGACCGCCTCTTTCAAGAAGCATACGACTTCATCCAGATGGGGAAAGAAGATGAGGGTATCCGGCGAATCGAGGAGTTTCTTCAGGCCAACCCATCGATATGGAACGCATGGTTTCTTCTAGGATGGGGAAACAGGCGAATCGGGAATTATCAGGAGGCGAAACAGGCCTTTCTCAAATCTCTCGAACTTGAGTCCCAACAAGTAGACACCCTCAATGAACTGTCTATCTGCCTTATCGAGCTGCAGGAATACCAGGAAGCCAGAAGAAGGCTCGAGCAGGCACTGCGCTTCGAACCGGAAAACACCAAAATCATCTCGAATCTCGGTATCCTCTCGCTCAAGCTCGGGGAGAAAGACGAGGCCGAGGGGTTTTTTACCACCGTGCTGGAACTCGATCCCGAGGACAGTATCGCCCGTCAATATCTCGAACAGATGGATGAAGAAAACAACGGCAAGCTATGAACAATGAATCAGACATTTTCCTGGTAATTCATGAAGATACTGCTATTTATTCTCTCATAGGGCGCATCACGGCTGCCCGCGCTTCGGTACTGGTCACTTCCTGCGAAAAACTCCCCTCTCAGGTCAGGTTTCTTGTTTTCGATCTCCAGAACTGTAGTTATATCGACAGCACCACGATCGGCAGCTTTTTAAAAATCAGCCGTTTTATGAACGAACGAAATGGAAAGCTGTTTTTACGCCACCCATCAGAAGAAATCACGGCTATCCTCGATGATATGCGTCTTACCCGGTTTTTTTTCATACTCGATGAAACAACCGATCCCCAATTGGAAAAGGAAATAAAAGAATTACTCGAGACCATTCCCGAAGAATCACGCATTCCCCTCCCCTACGACGAACGCGATGTCCTCGATGAAGCCTTTATCCTGGAAGCCCACCGCGATATAGTCGACACAGCCCCCCATCTGAAACCCGAATTCGAGCATCTGATAGAACTTTTGGAAAAAACTGTTCAAGATTAAGACCCCCCGACACGATACAAAGAATAGGGGAGAATGCGCGCGCAAAACAGGGAGTAATCTCTGACTTCTCTCCCATTTACGATTATCGGCCTTTGAGCAAACCCCTTGAGGGTTTTCATAGGCATTGAGCAAGGAAGCTCAAACTTATTACTCACGGAGGATGGTATGATTATTAATCACAACATGAGCGCCATGTTTGCGAACCGGCAGTTGGGTGTAAACAACAAGGCCGTAAACAACAACATGGAAAAGCTCTCTTCGGGGCTTCGTATTAACCGGGCAGGCGACGATGCCTCCGGTCTGGCGGTATCCGAAAAGATGCGCAGTCAGATCCGCGGTTTACAACAGGCTTCGAGGAACGCAGAGAACGGCGTGTCGTTCATTCAAACAACCGAAGGGTATTTGCAGGAAACCCAGGATATCCTGCAGCGGATCCGCGAGCTGTCCGTCCAGTCTTCCAATGGAATCTATACTCCTGAAGACAGGATGCAGATCCAGGTCGAGGTTTCCCAGCTGGTCGATGAAATCGACCGGATTGCTTCCCACGCACAGTTCAACGGCATGAATATCCTCACCGGACGTTTTGCCAATGAAAACGGAGAGAATACTGTCACCGCATCCATGTGGCTGCATATCGGAGCAAATATGGACCAGCGAGAGCGGGTTTTTATCGGAACGATGACTGCAGCTGGACTTGGTGTTCGAGGAACCGGCGACGGTGAAATCCTGTCCATCTCCTCTCCTGATTCTGCAAACCGCGGTATCGGAGTTGTGGATATGGCGTTGACGAAGGTTAGCAAACAACGTGCTGATTTAGGTGCTTATCAGAATCGTCTGGAGATGGCCGTAAAGGGCATCGACATTGGTGCAGAAAACCTTCAGGCCTCCGAATCCCGTATCCGGGATGCCGACATGGCCTCTGAAATGGTAGAATACACCAAAAACCAGATTCTGGTACAGGCTGGCACGGCTATGCTTGCCCAGGCCAATACCAAGACACAATCTGTCTTGCAATTACTTGGATAGAGTAGTACCCTACGAATAGATGGACAGGTTCGTTCTTTGAAAAATACCCTTTTTGGGTATGTCGAAACATAGGAGATGTCCCGGTCAAGGATGATTCGGGGCGTCTCCTTGTTCAGTAGGGATAGGAACGGAGCAGAAGCGGCGCGTTATGAGCTTTTGCTATCCCGAACGGCATACCGAATCAGAGGCAATGGATGCCTCTGTCATACAACAAGGAGGGTTATATGATTATTAATCACAACATGAGCGCGATGTACGCGAACCGGGTGTTGGGACAGAAAAATGAAGCTATGTCAAACAACATCGAAAAACTTTCATCCGGAATGCGGATCAATCGCGCAGGAGACGATGCCTCTGGTCTGGCCGTTTCCGAGAAGCTGCGCAGCCAGATTCGGGGTTTGAATCAGGCAGACCGCAACATTCAAAACGCGGTATCGTTTATTCAAACCTCTGAAGGGTATCTGCAGGAAACACAGGATATCCTACACCGGATAAGAGAGCTGTCTGTTCAATCGGCGAACGGTATTTATACCCAGGAAGACAGGATGCAGATCCAGGTCGAGGTATCACAACTCGTCGATGAGGTGAACAGGATTGCTTCGCACGCACAGTTCAACGGCATGAATATCCTTACCGGCTCTTTTGCCCAGGATTCGGCGGTCGACCAGTCAATGATGATTCAGGTCGGCGCAAATATGGACCAGCGTGAACAGCTTTTCATCGGAACGATGACCGCTGAAGCGCTCGGTTTGCAGTCTCAACAGGGCGAAGGCGGTATGATTTCCATCTCATCGGTGGACACCGCCAATATGGCAATCGGCACCGTTGATACGGCGCTACGAACTGTCTCCAAACAGCGAGCGGATCTGGGCGCATACCAGAACCGTTTTGAAATGGCCTCCAAGGGTGTTTCTATCGCAGCTGAAAATCTACAGGCGTCTGAATCCCAGATTCGCGACGTAGATATGGCCAGTGAAATGGTCAATTACGTCAAGAATCAGATCCTAACTCAGTCCGCCACTGCAATGCTTGCACAGGCGAACACGAAAACACAGTCTGTCTTGCAGCTGCTCGGATAGAAGCCCGCGGGGATTTTTACCGTTCCGACTTGAATACCGGAGAGAGATTTCTGGACGTTATCTCTCAAAGGCCGGGTAGGAGGAGTCGCGCCCTCCTCCTTACTCGTTTTTATCATGGAGGATCGAAATGGCCCTAGAAATACCAGGTTTGTCCAATATTGCCGCATCTCAGGAAACGGGCAGGAAGGTCCGCAGCGACACTGACGCGAGCCGGAGAAGCAGCGATATACAAGAACACACACAGAGTGTGCGGGACAATATTCGGCAAAATGCCGAAGAAAACAGTCGCCGCACCGAAGAACAACTCAACGAAACCATCCGCGAAATCCAGAAGTATGCTCAGACTTTTAACAAACGACTCAAATTCAGCGTAAACGACGAGCTCGAACGTGTCATCGTTAAGGTGGTCGACGGAAATACCGATAAAGTAATAAAGGAGATTCCCCCCGAAGCATTACAACGGGTCCTTCTCAGAATAAGGGAAGCTATCGGTATTCTCTTTGATACAACAATCTGACGTGCTTCCATTCCGAACTGAGCCGACTTAGTTGGTCGGTATGCAGAACATATCGGGTGACGGGGAGGGGTACACTCGATGTCTGATATTTCCATTCCCGGCGTCTCGGGAAGTTATAACACACAAAAACTCATCAGCGACCTTATGGAAGCAGAACGGATTCCACTCGAACGGATGGAATCCGAGGTACAGGACATAAGGGAAAGGCGAGGTGTATGGCAGGAAATAAACCGCAGTACCTCCTCATTTCTTGATTCAGCGAAACAACTTTTCGGATTCGATAGTCCATTCAGAAGCAGAACCGCCGTATCTTCGAGTGATGCGGTACTCACAGCTACCGCTTCCCGGAGTGCGATCAGAGGAGAACAGAATGTTCTCGTCCGGCAAACGGCTACAGCAGACCGTTTCCTGTCGAAACCACTTAATCGGGATTACCGGCCGCCTGCCGGGGATTATCAGTTCAATGTAGGCGAACGAGAGGTCCGAATTCCCTTCAGCGGCGGAAACCTCCAGGATCTGGCAAATCAGATTAACAAAAAGGGCCGGGACATCGTTTCCGCCCGGGTGATAAACGATACCAGCAGCACACAGGTTATTCTGATCGAATCTCAAGAAACAGGCCGGCAAAACCGCCTGCAATTCTCCGGAGATGCCAAGGATTTCGGTCTCGAAGCGGGAATAATCAGAGAAATCAAGCAGGAAGCGGTCGATTTCACTCTCAAACAGGAGAACCTGTCCGCAATCTCCCGGAGCCTGTCGGAAACCGGATACAGTCTGCAGAATGAAGTCCTGAGTGCCTCTCCCGGCGCCGAAATCGCTGTCGATGCCGCCCGCCCCTTCTCTGCCGGGGCCCCTCTGGTTCTCGAATACCAGGCCAGGAGAATTCCTGTGGGAGAGGATTATACCGCCCCCCAGCCTCCACCCGGCCCGCAAATCGGCAAACCCGGCGATATTAGCTATGAAGGTATCACAATCGAAAACGAGCCTTCTCAATCAGCCATGCCTCCGTGGGAGGCTCCTGAAACGCCGAAAGAAGTGGATACAGGCGAGGTCCTTTATCTCGGAAAAGGCAGCAAAGCGAGAGCCCTTCCCGAAGTCGAAGAAGGTGCCGAATTCCAAACCTACCGCGTCGAGCTGAAAAATTACCAGGGAAAAATAGAATCCCTCTCTATCCTGAACCGGAATACCAATCACCAGGTGGATATCAAAAACCTCCGGGTATACGACCCGTCTGCGACCGGTGACTACAGTCCGGTCAAACCCCTTGATACTGCAGGGGACGCAATAATTGAAGTAGACGGAGTGGAAATACGTCGTTCGTCGAACACCATAGAAGACGCGGTGCCCGGTGTAACCCTCAATATCAACCAGCCCTCCGATCGGCCGGTAAACCTCGAAGTCAAACCCGACACAGAGACTATTAAAGACAGCATCATCACCTTTGTCGGCTATTACAATCGGCTGCAAGCGGACTTGACGGTCCTGACACGCAGAAATGAGACTGTCCTCGAGGACATATCGTATCAGTCTGATGAGGAGCTCCAGAAAGCAAGGGACCGTTTGGGTATGTTTCAGGGCAATCCGACCCTCAACAGGCTCAAAACCAGTCTTCAGCGCATCATGATGAATCCCTACCCCACCGACAAAGGGCGCGACTTGTCGCTGTTGGCTCATATCGGAATCTCCACCAATGCTACCGGCACCACCGGAACACTCGATACCGGAAGACTTCGCGGGTATCTCGAGATTGATGAACCCTCCCTCGACAGCAGCATAGAGAGCAATCTTACCGCCGTTCAACAGCTTTTTGGAAATGATACCGACGGAGACAAGGTTATCGATAACGGGGTTGCCTACACGGTCGAACAACAGCTTCGTCCCTACACCCGCAGCGGCGGCATACTAGCTATGCGCACCCAAAATCTCAATAATGAAATAAAGGATACCAGATCAGAAATTGCCGATTATAAAAGGCACCTCGAAGACTATGAACAAGAACTGAAAGTCAAATACGGTAAAATGGAAGGCGCACTGAATTCGATGCAGGAAAATTCCAAAGCTATTGAGAATCTAAACAACAAGGAGTAATTTTGAAAATTACCATCAACGAGGAACCGATAGAGTTCACGCTGGAGAATGAAAAAACTGCTCTCGATGTGGTCCAGGAATTGAATAAGTGGATTGAACAATCCGACGCCTCCATCGAAACATTGTCTTTGAATAATAAAAAACTCGAAGAGATAGACCGACACGCTCTGAACTCTGTTACAATCGAGAACATAGACAGGATCGATATTACCGTAAAGAGTTTGCTGGATCTGGAGGTACACCGCCTCTCTCTTCTCGTTGAGTTCCTCGACCTATTGCACGAATCAGTATCCGATGAAAACAAAGAGCGCATCGACAAACTGAAAAAACAATACCCGGAGATACAGGATCTGCTCGACGACACATTCCGTCAGCATTTTCATGAGGATCTCGATGTTTCTCGAATCGCTACCGCCTTCGACGAGAGCTCCCGCGATCAATGGAACAAAGAAGAGAAAACAGCCTACCTGAATTTTCTCGGCAGCGTAAAAAGCATCATCAATTCCCGCATACAGGAAATGAAATTTCCCAATGAAGAACTGGTAAAAACCGCACAAATGATTGCAGCCATCCGCCCCAATCTCGAAGAGGTACCGGTTCTTCTCCAAACCGGCAAGGATCGGGATGCGATGGAGCATATTATTCGCTTTACCGAATTATCCTCCCGTATCATACGAACTCTTTCCGTACTTCTGAGATTCAAAGAAACACGGCGGGAAGGATTCGAACCTCAGCAAATCGAGTCACATTACCGAGAGATGAATGGTGTTCTGAGTGAATTGGTCGAAGCATTTTCGGAAAACGACCCCGTCCTCATCGGTGACTTGGTGGAATACGAAATACTTCCCAAACTTGATCCTCTTTTTGAAATTGTCCGACGTATTGAAAATGCAAACGGCCGCGGTGGAATTCCATCATGAACGTGATCCTTCAGTTCCAGCGAAACATGGATTTCTTTCCCGAAGAGAACCCAGTTAACAACTTCGTTGTTCTGGGGGTTTTCGGTGGAATTGTATTAGCGATGATACTTGCTTATATAGTTTCCAGCAAAAAAAACAGGGGAAACGGAACTTCTCCTGCAAAAACCCGAAAATACAGAAAGGGTGCGTTTCGAAGACAGGCCCAAGCTGCCGGGCTTAACCAAAACCATATTAAACTCCTCGAATCAACGATAAAGAAATACGATCTACGCGATCCGATGCGGCTTCTCCAGGGAGGCTCGAGTCTTAATAGAATTGTTCAGCAGTCGGTTCAAGAACTCGATCAATCCCAGATAGAAGAATCCAAGAAAGAGAATCTAAAATACCTGTTTTTTCAGATAAAACAGATAATCGACCGGAACGCGGCACACGGCAAAGGCGGATACAATTCATCCAGGCAATTGCGTCTTGGACAGGAGGTTCTTCTCCGTTCGGAAAGCGGGGATGATTATCCTTCCCTGGTTACCTCGAACCTCAAAGATCTTCTTGCCGTGCAAGCCCCGGAAAACGAACATGGTACGGAGGTACGATGGAGAAAGGGCACCAAGGTACAGATTTTTTTCTGGAGAGGAAATACGGAACGGTACAGCTTTACTACAAAAGTACTCGGATATAACTCGATTCAGGGAGTCCTCTCCCTCTTTGTACAGCATTCCAAAACTATTAAAAGCGCTAAACAACGAAGGTTCCCTCGAAAAGAAATCGACAAGCCCTGTTATTTCTATCCGATAACAATTGTCGAAACAGGCAAAGGACGTCACAAAAAGCGAGAGGCAACGGTTGAAAAAAACCGGAGACACCTCGGCTCACTTCAGGATGTTTCGGCAGGCGGCTGCAGTATCAGAACAACAACTCCCCTCAAACCCGGCAGACTCATTCGCCTTGACTTCGATATCGAACGGAGAAAAACCCTCACCGTCTATGGAAAAATTCTCAAAGTCCGCCGATTCCCTTCCCGCGGAGGAATCATGCATATTATGTTTACTCGTTCCGCGAAGAAGAACATCAATAAAATCAATGAGTATGTATACGGAATTACGGAAGAGGCCGGTTGAAACTCCTATTGACCGGACCGGTTCCCTCCACTATTCTGTTTACACAATGAAAATACACGAACTGCACTCGTTCGAAAGAAAAGAAACCCCTATCCATTATATTCGAAGTTACAAGGCTTCCGCCCGCATGGATCTTCCCGGCGCGGACGGAATCGACATCCCCGTCGAATTCCGGATTGAGAACACCCCCGGCGGAACAAAAGATATTGAAATAACTCTGCCGAAAAACCTCGAGTACCCGGTCCTTCCGATCAAACAGTCATTGAAGGGCTTCATCAAAAACCTCGATCTCAAAGGAAAATTACCCTGAACCAGCATCCATTTCGATCCAAGAGGTGCAGTTCGGAAAAGGAAACCCGCGGTCTGGGAACGGAACTTGCCGCCTTTCTTGAAGCAGGAAGCGTTGTCTCCCTGAATGGTCCGCTCGGAAGCGGAAAAACTGTTTTCGCCGGCGGAATAGCCTTTGGACTGAATATCCATGAGCCCCTTACCAGTCCGAGCTTTACTATTATCAGTGAATATCACGGAACACTACCCCTTTATCATATGGATCTGTATCGAATAAGCGATGAAGAGGATCTTGTCAGCACGGGGGCTGAAGAACTCATCTATGGAACCGGCATCAGCATTATTGAATGGGGAGAAACACTCGGTGCAGCCCTGCCTTCCCACAGAATAATCGTCACGATTTCTATAGAAAGCGACCAGACTAGAATGATCACAATTACATTCCCCGAAAGCCTCGGATCGGAATACACACAAAACCTTCGATCGACAGCTAATGAAAACTGCGAAAGAAAGATATGAAAACATCTGAAAAAACCCCGGATACAGTCCTTGCCTTCGATACCGGCAGTGAGCTCTTGAGCATCTGCCTTCTTACTGGAAATCAACGGCATGAGATTGTTCGGGATGCCGGATTAAAGCATGCTTCCGCTCTTATGAGGTTGATCGATCTCCTTCTTCAAACTACCGGAACTGAAATTCGAGACATCGATCTCCTTGTCTGTTCGGCAGGGCCAGGTTCTTTTACCGGTCTTCGTGTAGGAATGTCTACAGCCAAGGGTCTCTCCGAAGGTGCGGATATACCGCTGGTTTCTGTTTTGAGCCTTGATGTTTATGCCGCATCGCTCGATTGGTTCGATGGCCTTGTAGTACCGGTGATTGATGCAAAAAAACAACGTTTCTATACCGCTGGTTACCGCAGAGGGGAGCGGATAACCGATCTGCTCGATTTACCGGTATCCGGCTTCGACTCCTTTCTCTCAGGCGAAGAAAGGGTTCTTTTAACAGGCCCGGATGCACAGAAAGTATCAGCTCTGCTTAGCGGGTATTCCGGAATATACACTGATTCCCGCGCCCGTGACGGAAAGGGCCGGCAGATGGCGGAATTAGGCAAAATGAGATATACTTTCCAGGGAGCCGATAAGCCCTCTTCAGGACCGGAATACCTTCGTCTCAGCGAGGCGGAATTTTTTTCAAGTCGAAAAGGTACGGACAACAAGAATGAAAAAACCCGCTAACAGCAGTGGATATCAACCTGGCTTTACTGATGAGGTTGAAGAGCTCGAAGAGCTGGAAGACCTGGAAGCGATCGAAGAACCGGAGGAGCTGCCCTCGCCTTCTCAATTATCAGAAACCGGAGAAGATGGTTCGGAATCAGAGAACAAGGGAAGATCCTCTCTTCCTTGTCTCGATCATTACCAATCAAATTTCAATAACTCTCCCCTTCCCTTTGTGGTTACCGATAAAACATTAAAAATCCTTTGGGCTAACCGTTCTTTCTATGAGGAATTCACCCCTTTTGAAGAGACGGAAAACCGCTATCTGACCGAAATTTTCTACTCCTATTTAGGCGAAGAACATGCCGGTAAGATTTATCGATCTCTTCGTTCAAGTGAAAACGGTTACTCATGGCGGGGTCGAGTTGAACGGAAAAGTGAAAGCATGGTTCGCAAGATAGCAAACATGCTCATAGCCCCGCTCTACGTGAACAACAATAAAACAATAAACGGATACACAGCAGTTTTCGATGATATAACCGAGGAAAACAAAGAGATGCTTCGGGGCACCTTCCTCAGCCTCCTCGAGGCTTCGAAACTCAAAGACAACGATACCGGGTATCATATTCAGCGTGTCAACGAATATTCACGCACCATTGCCTCATACCTTTATGATTCCGGCACCACCGGGAAAATCGATCACGAGTTTATCGACGACATAGCGTTCCTGGCGGCCATGCATGATGTAGGAAAGATCGGTACCCCGGACGACGTACTCAACAAAAACGGCCCGCTCGAGGATTGGGAGTGGGAAATCATGAGGGAACACACGATCAACGGAGCATATATCCTGAGCACCTACCCCAATCCGATGGCAAAAGAGATAGCTCTTTTTCACCATGAGCGCTGGGACGGCTCGGGATACCCATACGGCGTTTCAGAGGATATGATACCCCTTTCCGCACGAATTGTAGCGATTGCCGATGTCTATGACGCTCTGAGAATGAAACGTGCTTACAAAAGCGCTATTAGTCATAAGAAAACAGCAGACATTATGTTAGAAGAAACCGGATCTCATTTCGACCCTTCCCTCATGAATGTCTTTACGAAGGTGGAAAGCCGCTTCGCCGATATATACCGTGAACTCTACGATCCGGAGAATGAACAAGCCGGCGGTCATTCGGTACAGAAATTATCCTGAAAGGGTTTTTTTACAGAGAATCTTTATCGGACCCCTGGTCACTGTTTGGCGTTTCGCCGTCTTTCGGAGCGAGATCCTCTTCCCTTTGCCCCTCCAGCATGGAATCGAGAAGGGGGATCTGGTCCGGCTTCAATCTGGCGGCGTTCCGGTTCTCTTCCTGAATCGATCGGTATACTTCGAGCCGGTAAACTTTTACATCCTTGGGAGCGGTAATTCCCAGCTTCACCTGATCTCCCTTGATATCGATAATGGAAACCTCGATGTTGTCGCCGATAATGATGCTTTCGTCTACCTTGCGGCTGAGAATCAGCATGTACCATTCCTTGCAGCAGACAATTCTTCGAGAATGTGATGACGTATCTTCCAGCGGGGATCCGGAGAGATACTCTGTCTTCCGAGCCGGTTTTCCTTTCCTATGACAATCGGCCCTTGGAGGTTGGCTGTCATCTGGGATTGTTCTTCCGGGATCGTTACTATGGCAAACATGAGACTATCTTCGTCATTTTTTATGCCGATCTGTTCGAGTTCTTCTTCAGGAATTCTCGGATCATAATCCGGGCGGAATATCGTTGGGTCAATGAGAACGAAAGCCACCTCGGTCACTTCCAGAGACTGCAACCAGTAGAAAGGCCTTTGAAGCGCGTCGATGAGAACGTACGAATGAAGGTTTTCGAAACCGAATATTCCGCCGGGAAATTCGATTTTCTGCCTCTCATCGACTTCAATGGTTCCGTAGGCTTTTGTCTTGACCTGCATGTTTTTACCTCAGAAAATCGAGTAGGGTCGGCTGGAGTATTCGTCCTGCAGTACCCAAAGCCGCCTTATGGGTATGCTCCAACATCTTCAGATCAGTGATCGCAGAAGCCATATCGGGGTCAGTCTCCCGGGAATATTGGCCTGTTATTTCGGGTATCTCAGACTGGAGCCGCTGGTAGGACATATTGATTCTCTGTTCCCGTCCACCGAGCTCTGCAACCTGCGAAAGCAGGTTGTTCATTGCCTTATCGATACCCTTCAAGGCTGAACCGCCGACCTGTTCGTGATTCCCTTCGAGGAGATTGTCCCGCAGATTGATCACCATGTCGAAAAGTGAACCTCCGAATTTCCTGACCGAACTGTCGAGATTTTCCGGCATTGTTCCATCCGGATCGACCACACCCAGATCCCGCATTACTGTTCCGCCTTCGCCGTCTTCTACCCAGAGTTGATGTGGAGTGGTTGTCTTGAGAACAAGAGAATTTTTTACCGGGTCCAGATTTGCCTTTACTGCAGCGTCCGAACTGTTGATCCGGTTCATAATAGCAGTTATGTTGTCTCCGGCTTTTAAATCGATCTTTGTATCGTCAATGATAATCGAGCTGTCTTCCTGTACAATATAGCCTGTTGCGTCGGGCTGGGCATACACTTCCTGATTTTCCGCCCAGAACACCTCGTTCCCGGGGAAATTCATCGTGACATATTCATTGTCGCTGAGCTCGGCTTGGACCTTCTTGTTCGTCCCGAGGTAGTCCACATTTGTGATTACCCGTTCGTTTGAACCGGGTATTCGTCCCATCCGGGTACGAAACGAGGTGCCCTCCACACTGCTTCCTCCAAAGAGATTCGACCCATCCCCTCCTTTGGCATTGGCAATCAGGACAAGCTCTTCGAGAAGTTCGTTTACCTCAGTGCCCATCTTATTCAAATCGCTCTCTGCGTAGGTCCCGTTGCTTCCCTGTACAGCCAACTCCCGTACCCGGTGGAGGATATCCACTGCCTCCTGCATATGGCCTTCGGCCACTCGGTTCCTGCTTCGGATCTGTTCGATATTTTCCGAGAACTGATTCATTCGACCGATCAGCGATTCGTATCGTACGGCATGGGCTGCAGCGATTGGATCGTCCCGTAATTCCTGGAGCCGAGTCTGTTCGGCTATACTGTTTTGGACCTTGTTCATTTCCCACTGACGACGGAGCATGTAGAATTGCATGTCGTTATTGGGCATATTTGTACTGATTCGGTACATTCAGCTTATACCCCCATTCTATTGATTATTGTATCAAGCATCCGCGTGTACTCGGTAATAAAACGCGCCGCTGCCGTATAGCCATGCTGGAATTTGATCATCTGGGCCATTTCCTCATCGATGTTCACGCCTGAGAGCGATTCCCGCATGTCGCGGAGATCTTTCATGACAAGCTGTTCGGTATCCATAGCCCGCTCGGCTTCCTCGCCCTTCAGGGCAACATCCGAAACCGTATCGGCAAAGTAATTATCGAAGGTTGTTGTCCGGCCGATCATGACCTCTGAGTTTCGGATTGACGCAATTTCGAGAGCTGCAGTATTGTCGCCGGGCTCTGCAGGTCTGCCGTTTTCGCCGAGTCCTGCGGCTATAGCACCCGGATCCTGCAGAAGATCTCGATTCACCTCGATCCAGCCGGAGGGATGCGCAAGAGGAGCTACCGCGTAATCGAGTCCGCCGCCGCGAAGCGACAGAACAGCATCCTCGGTTTCCCAGTTGTACGCGCCTTCCGCACCGGATTCGGTCAGCATCCCCGCATAGCCGGTAAGAAAACTACCGGAATCCTGCAGAGAACGTATAACGAAATCCGGATTCTCGGAATCGGCGGCAGGGGTAGCCTTTACCTCCAACCGGCCGGAGCGGTCGAGTCTTGCAACGACCTCCGCACCGGATGTATTGACCCGCTGGATCAAATCTTCAACAGTATCGGTGGAGTAATAATCTACTTCGATCTGCTGATCCGGTCCGGGAAGGGTAATCGTACCCTCGAGACCGATTTGCTGCTGCGCTTCGAGCTCATTTACCCCGGTGATTCGAAAAATATAGGAAGAATCGTACTCACCGTCTCCGCTTCGATCGTAGTTACCGGCAATATTTCCTATAAAAGGATATTCTTCGAAGAAATTGACGTTCCGCTCTCCATTTTTTCCGGTACCGGCGCGGTGTACCTCGTTTACCAGATCCACCATGTTCATGGTCATCATGTCGAGTTTCTGAATTTCGTCCCGCACATCTACATCACGTAATTCCACTAAGGCTGCAAGCCTGCCCCCGCGGAATGTTGCATCAGTTCCGTCATGCTCCCAGACCACCCGGGAATACCCGTCGTTTTCCGCTCCTGCCTCCAAGGCAAAATTCCGGGAAATCCTTCCCTGTACCAGGTGCATTCCGCCGGTATGGATAGTGTATTCATCCGGATCGCGGTCGTCGATGCTTATATCAATTATCTTGGAAAGTTCTTCGGACAAACGGTCGCGCTGGTCCAGAAGGTCATTGGGGTTATCTCCGAGGGCTTCTACCTTCACTATCTGTTGGTTCAATGATGCTATACGGTTGGTCAGATCGTTTACCTGTCGAACCGTAGCTTGAACATCATCCTCGAGCATGTCCCGGATCTGTTTGAGACTCTGGTACCTATTATGAATACCGTCGATCAGGCTCTGGCCCCGCTGCAATACGGTACGCCTGGCGGCAGATTCAGAAGGACGGAGGGAGAGCTCCTGCCAGCTGTTCCAGAACTTATCCATCAATGACCGGACAGAGCTTTCTCCGGGCTCATTATAGACCTGTTCCATCATGAGAATGTAATTGTCCCGGGTTTCCCAGTAGCCCTCGCCATTTGCCCGGGATATGATTCGTCCCTCGAGAATCATGTCCCGAACCCGTTCGATACTCGAGACATCGACGCCTTGGCCGATTTGTCCAGGTGTCATCTCTCGGTTCATAGCCGGATCGTAGATCGGATCGCTTGGCTTCATTCGTACCTGCTGCCTGCTGTATCCCTCTACCGAGGCATTACTGAGATTATGTCCGACGGTATGAAGCCCTTGCGTGTGGGCAAGGATGCTTCGTTTTCCAATTTCAATTCCTGCAAAGGTTGATTGCATACTATTTCCTCGACAGCTTCGCTGTACTGATCCTTAAGGCGGATCAGCCGTTCCGGTTGAGTACCATAGATCGACTGTCTGCATTTTGAGCGGTACCGTGTCTCGAATAGAGCCGGCCCTTCCGGTACGGATAGAGTTCTCCAAGCATTTCCCTGACCACATCGGTCGTTGTCTTGAGGTAATCATCCATGGCTTCCGTCTCGCATTTCATCGAGAGAACAGCCATCTTGAGCTTCCTGTACAGATCAGTCAATTCATTGCGCTGATCCGGCTCCATCTTTCCCATGACCTCGTAGGGGCCTGCATTTTTTGCGAGTCCATAGCCTTCGGCCAATTTTGCAAACACTTCCGCACGTTCGGTTTCGAATTCCTCCATCCGTCCAGAGAGATGATCCATACGCCAGATCGTCGCCTCAAGACCACCCCATTCGCGTTTAAACAGGTAATCTTTCAAGAGCTCCTCTTCCCGCTGAAAGGATTTAAAGAGATCGATTTGAAGGGTTATCGCCCGTTTTAGTTTACCAATCAAATTCCTGTTTTCCATCGGCGGTTCCTCCTTTTGTCATTATCGGAGGAATAAAACGGGATATAAGGGGAATTATCTCTGCTTTGCCGCAAGAACGGCAAGAACAGGGGCAAAACAGGGAAACAGCCGGTTCAGGAGTTTCTGTCGAGCAGTTTTCGGTCTCTTTGGAGGGTCGGATTATCCGGGAAAAGACGCATCCCTCTCTCGAGCACATCCCGCGCCTGGTCTATGTGCCCCGAATTGAACAAACCGGCAAATCTATTATGAATATCTACCACAGCGTTTTTCCGGTAAACCCGGATTTGGCGTTGAATCCGCTTTTCTTCGAGCACTTCCGCAGGCAGTGATTCGAGATATTTCACCGCTTCGAGGTAGCCCTCCCCCTCTTCAGCTATAAGCTGCGCCCTGCGGGCATAGATATAGGTGTATAACCCACTGATATCGGCGCCTCGGGCATAGGGACGCTGCTTTTGATCATCGAGAAACCGGCGGGCCTTCTCGAGGCTCTGAAGTGAAAGCGGTTCGGCAAGAAAGATCATCTTGTTGTTGATGAAAGCCTCCACAAGCTCCGGAAGGTTTTCTATCTGTCCATACCGGTCATACACGCGGCTGAGAAAATCAAGACCGGCTGAATAGTTTTTCTCCAGATTCAACATGGCGGAGTAATTTCCGAATGACTTCGCAAGATCGCTTTTCGCTTCTTCCGTCTGCAACAGATGATAACGGTCGACTGCAAGGGGTACAGCCTTATCATACTTCCCCTTCCGTTCGAGCAGCGAGATCCGGTTCTGCAGCAGAAACGAGAGAAGTCCTCTCTTATCGGTGGTTGTTCGTTTCCGGTAATTGGAGGGAGGCACATACCGGAAACCGGTCTTTCCCGAGAATTCATCCTCGAATTCCATTTTTCGACCGGGATCGAAACCGTAGCGGCTCGTCGTTTCCACATCTACCGGGCCCTCCGGCAGAGCGACGGAACAGAAGGCATGATCGCTCGTATGTACGGTATTGATTTCAAGTCCGAGCTCTTCTCCGATGACGGTGTACACTATTGCTGAGGAAACACAATTGTGCACCCCGCCCTCGAGCAGCACATGAACCTTTGTTTGCTCTTCAACATAGCGGCGGAACAGCGTATCATGGAGAAAGGTGAGCAGGGCCTCTCCCTTCTTGTAGGGATCGGAGATAGAACCGAGTTCGCTACGGCTTTTACTGATAAGCGACCGGAATCGCTGTTCGGCCTTTCTCTGTTCCCGCTGGTTCGCACCCGAGAGATAAATGGAAGCCTCTATGAGTTTATCCGGAGAGATGGGCGTGTCCTCCTGCACAAGATCAGTTATGTACGGGTCCGGGGTTAACCGCGGGCTCTTATCCTCCTCGGCAAAGGCCGGAAAACCCTGGAGAACGAGAAGAGCTGTTGCCGCAAGCATAGGAAAGACTGTATATTGAAAAAGAAATCTTACGCTACGTATACTAAGAACTCTCATGGAGGAAAGATACTCATGGACCTTAAGCTCGATCAACAGTCAACCGGGGAAAATAAACCAAAAGAAACGGAAAAAGACCTCATTATAGTAGGAGCAGGCGCCGGGGGGCTTGCCGCCGCTCAGTACGGTGCGCGGGCAAACCTGCGCACCTTGGTTATCGAAGAACTCGCAAGCGGAGGCCAGGCGCTGAATATTGACGGACTGGAAAACTATCCGGGTTTCCCGGAACCGGTCAACGGCTTCGAACTCTCCCAGCAGCTGGAACAGCAGGCAAAGAACTTCGGGGCGGAAATCCTGATGGGCACGGCTACCGAAATAACGAAAAAGGGTAATACATTTACCGTGAAAACAACCATGGGGGATTACACCGCCCCTACCGTTATTGCAGCGACGGGGTCAAAACACCGCCTCCTCGGGATTCCCGGAGAGAAGGAGTTTTCCGGCCGCGGGGTTTCATACTGTGCAACCTGTGACGGACCCTTTTTCAAAAACAAAAAGATGCTGGTGGTAGGCGGTGGTGATGCCGCGTGTGACGAATCGATGTTTCTTTCGAAGCTTTCCGACAAGGTCGTCCTCGTACACCGCCGGGACAGATTCCGGGCTCAGAAATCCCTGGCCGACCGTGTTCTTCACAACGAGAATATCGAAACCCGATTCAATACCGTCCCCGTGGAAATTCGGGGAGAAAACAAGGTTGAAAAGGTGCTATTGAAAAACAGCGAGACCGGTGAAGAATACGAAGAGGCTTTTGATGCAGTTTTTGTGTTTATCGGCTCCATTCCCCAGAATCAGCTCTTTCCGGACACAGAAAAAGACGAAGTCGGCCACATCCTGACAAACCAGCGGATGGAAACAAATGTCCCGGGGATGTATGCCGTTGGAGACCTGCGTTCGACCCCCTTTCGACAATTGGTCGTAGCCGCCGGAGAAGGGGCAATCGCCGCCCACTCCGCATCCCAGTACATCGACGATTTAGAGGGTCAGGCTTACGAATAACCCGCGCCGCCTCAGGCTGCTGCCATTGATCCTGAAAACTGCGGCGGCAGTCTGGATACTCACCTCAGTTACTCTCTCCGCCCAGAGCAGGCCGGAAACAGGCAGCAGCCTGTTCTGGACGGAAACTCCCGCCGAGCAACTTGTCGAACAACTGATTTCGACAATGAACGATGATCAGATTCTTTCCCAGGTGCTTATGCTCGGATATCGGGGAATGAAGCCCTCCCCGGATATATTGACATGGATAGAACAGCGGGGAATCGGCGGGATCAAGATATTCGGCTGGAACACGGGAAATCTTCCTGAACTTGCCGCCGGTATAAAAACTATGCAGAAGGGGGCTGTAGAATCAAAAAGCGGTATACCGCTTTTTGTTGCCACCGACCAGGAAGGCGGCTGGGTCCGTCATGTCAAGGACACAACCTCCCGAACTCCCGGCAATATGGCCCTCGGAGCATCCGGCCTTCCCTACGATGCCTATATGACCGGGTATTATATCGGGCAAGAACTGCGTATTCTCGGTATCAATATGAATTTCGCTCCTACCGTCGACGTTTATTCCAATCCCGAGGCCCATGTAATCGGTCCGCGGGCTTTTTCCTCCGACCCGGTGGCCACAGGCACACTCGGAATGGCCTACATGCACGGAATGGAGAAGGCCGGTGTTATCAGTACCGCCAAGCACTTCCCCGGGCACGGTGGTGCGGAGGTCGATTCTCACGGCGCCCTCCCGAAAATCAATGTTGATATGGAAACCCTCTGGGAACGGGACCTGGTTCCTTATCGAATGACTGTAAAAGAAGGGCTGTCCGCCATAATGGCCGGCCACCTCGCCTTTCCCAACATCACCGGAAACGACATGCCCGCAACCCTTATTCCTTACTTTGCAAAGAACGTTTTGAGAGAACGCCTAGGTTTCGACGGCATCCTGATAACCGACGATCTTTTAATGCAGGGGGCATTGCAAACAGGCCTACCGATAGAAGAGATCTGTGTGCAGGCTTTGAAAAGCGGCAACGACATGATTCTTCTGTCCAGCACCCCCGATCCAAACGGTTCTCTTTGGC
This sequence comes from Spirochaetales bacterium, assembly GCA_021736255.1. Taxonomy (GTDB): domain Bacteria; phylum Spirochaetota; class Spirochaetia; order JAIPGG01; family JAIPGG01; genus JAIPGG01. The sequence continues at coordinate 43,037 of JAIPGG010000009.1, forward strand.
GCCGCCTTCGAGAGGAGTACAGGAGAAACAGCGATTTCAGGGAACAAATCCTCGAATCCGTCAGGCGCATCCTCCGGGTAAAACTCGAAAACCTTAGGAACGACAATGCTGTTCCTATCTTTCCGGATCCCGGGCGGGTATATGAGCGAATTCCCGATTCCGAAGGAACCAATTTTTTCTTCCAGCAGGCACACCGCAGCGTCTCTCTTATCCGGAATGACAGGGTCCCCTACCAACCGGCGAAAAACGAACGCGTGCTGCTTGCAGGACCGTTTACCGCATTTCTCCGGACCGGCAGCAGGGTCTATCCGTCGGCCGACACCTACTATTTTCCCTACACGCCCTTTTATTCCGCATCGACCGAAGAAAAAAACCGTATCGCAGAGGCGGCCGGGTCATACGACACGGTCATTTTCTGTCTGGCAAATCCAAGCAGTCTCGAGCTCCTGGAAACCATTGCTAAAAAAAACCGGAATGTCATCGTCATTTCCGCCCTTACCCCGGTATATCTTCGAGAGATTTCCTGGGTCGGCACGGCAATTGCGGCCTACGGTTACGACACCCCTTCCTTTGAGGCCGCCTTTTCAGTCCTCGAGGGGGAAATTGAAGCTTACGGGTCGACTCCCATTCCCATGCAAACCCCTTAACTCACCTCTTTGAATCGCCCGAGAACCAGCCGCCTTTACTATGAACCCCCTCTTTGCCATCAATATCCGCTATGATACGATACCGTTTTATGGGAAAAGCCTGGTCAGTAATGAAAACCAAACATCTCGATCCTATTATCTCTTTCTCTGCAAAGGAAGAACCTGTAAGCACCGCTGTTTCCTGGCGGCTGGAAAGCGGGACCCGGAAAGGATTACGAGACCCTTCAGCCGAGCGCGTTTTATTTCATGAAAGCGATGGAGCGATAGACGGGATTGTTTATCTTAACCGCAGCGGCCTTATTCTTCCTCTGTTCAAGGATCGGCAAGGGTCACAAAAACAACTGCCTCCCGACAGCGATATGCTCCGCCCGCTTTTCCGAAGGTATCTGCACTCGGTACATTCGATCATGGGCCGGCAGTGCGATGTTACCTCCCTCAACCCGCTCATTGGACAAAATATCCGAAAGGCAATTGATTATCATTTTCTTGCGGACGATCGGATGGAAAAAACAGAGATCATCGACCGGGTATTACCGGGACCTCCCCAGCCTGAAATCGAAATACACCGGGCAAAACCTACCGACACAGACAAACTTTTCGAACTCCATAAGGGTTATGAAATGGAGGAGGTCCTCCTCGATCCAGATTCTTTCAATCCAACGGCTTCCATGATGCAGCTCAAGCGGCAGCTTCAGGAACAGATTGTTTTTTACGGAACCATCGGGAAAACTCCGATAACGAAGGCCGGAACCAATGCCATTGGCTGGCGCTATGCTCAGATCGGCGGCGTGTACACTGTTCCCGAATACCGGCGCCGGGGATATGCAGCACAGGTCGTCAGATCGCTCATGGCGCTCCTCGAGAAGGAACGCAGGCTTCACAGCTGCTTATTCGTCAAGAAGAGAAACAGAGGGGCAACAGAACTCTATCGGGCTCTCGGTTTCGAAGAAAGAGAACAGTTTCGAATCACCTATTATCATCCTCACTGAGGAGGTTTATTGTTTTCGGCCGGATTAGAAAATCTTGAATAAGGGCTGAAGGAGGCCTCATGCCGTATCGAATACTTATGGTCTCGAGCGAGGCTACCCCGTTTGCCAAAAGCGGAGGTTTGGCAGAAGTCGTCTCGAGTTTGTCCCGTTCTCTTGCAGAAATGGGACATGACGTGCGAATCGTTCTGCCCAGATATTATGCGGTCGATCTGGAGGGACTCGAGAATTTGCAAACGCCCCTTGCCGTACCCATCGGACTGGGAGAGGAATGGGTCGGGGTTTTCCGTGCTCAACTTCCCGGCAGTAGCGTTCCGGTATATTTTCTCGATCACCAGGGACTGTTCGGCAGAGCCGGCCTCTACGCGCCCCCCGGCGGCAGCGATTTTCCCGACAACGCTCGTCGATTCACCCTCCTGGACCGAGGAGCCTTTCAACTCGCAAAAATGCTGAACTGGTATCCGGACATATTTCATGCTCATGACTGGCAGGCCGGACTTGTACCGCTCTATCTTCAAACCTGGGAATCCCGGGAACCGTTCAACCGGTCGGCCTCGGTATTCACGATACACAACATCGGCTACCAGGGGCACTTTCCCGCGGAGGATCTGAATAACATCCAGATAAGCAGCAGTGATGCATCCAGACTGGGACTTGCAACCGGTTCAGGAATCAATTTTCTTCATGCCGGGCTCCAGAGTTCCGACCTGATAACGACCGTATCTCCCCGTTATTCCGAGGAAATAAAAAGTCCTTCTATGGGGTTCGGGATGGATGGAATCCTCAGACGGCGCAGCCAAGACCTTTTCGGAATCCTGAACGGGATCGACTATGATGATTGGAATCCGGAGACCGACGAGTATTTACCGGCCCATTATAGTGAAGAGGATCTTTCCGGAAAAGTCGATGTCAAAAGGGCACTGCAAAAGGAATTCGGACTGCCGGTAGATCCGTCGGTGCCCCTGTTCGGAATGATAAGCAGACTGGCCGATCAGAAAGGCTTCGGCGAACTTTGCGGGCCTGCCTACGGGAGCCTGTATTCCATATGCCGGGATCACAACCTCCAGTTTATTATACTCGGCACCGGGGAGCAGTGGTGCGAACAGGAACTGAGAAATCTCGATGCTTCCCTGCCGAATCTACGGGCGGCTATCACCTTCAACAACAGGCTCTCCCACCTCATAGAAGGGGGCAGTGATTTTTTTCTGATGCCGAGCCGGTACGAACCCTGCGGTTTGAACCAGATGTATTCACTTCGTTACGGAACCTTGCCGATTGTGCGCCGAACCGGCGGGCTGGCAGACACCGTGGAACAATTCGACCAGGCAAGCGGCGAAGGGACAGGTTTTCTCTTTGACGATCTCAATCCCAAGAGTCTTTATGATGTGGTAGGCTGGGCCGTCTGGGCCTTTTACAATCACCCCGAACACATTCGGAATATGAGACGGAGGGCAATGTCCCGACGTTTCAACTGGGAACGAGCTGCGGAACGTTATGCCGAACTATACACATGGGCTCTCGACAGAAGGGAAGGCCGGTTTTTCCGGAGCTGGTAGATGCGAACCGTTAACTGCCGCTTTCGGGGTTACCGATCTTTGATTTCAGCTTCCTTTGGAGCCTGTTTCTCCGGTAAATCCACGAGGGCCTCTTCTTCGGATCGATCTCGCAGCCGTAGAGGCAGGCCTCGACCAGTTCAAGGGCCCTGCCTATGTCTTTGAGACGGTGTTCATAGTATTTCGCAAGTTCGAGCCGTGCATGAAGGTAATCGCCCATTTTTTCCAGTCGACGCCAAACAGCTTCCGCCGATTCGTAGCGCCGGTCAATCCTGTGCATCCGTCCGAGCGCCCTTCCCGCTTCGACCGAACCGGCATGAAATGCAGTTTCAAGAACAGCCGCACTTCGGGGGTCTTTGAACCTGCCGAGCAGTGCGGCAAGCCCTGCAATAGCCTTCGGATCCATTCCGTACGGGACCTTATCGCCCTTTAAAACAACCCTGCCTTTTATCCCTTCTTGTTGGAGAGGATCAGCGCCGGAAGGAACACGGCCCGGCAATTCTGCGAGCACGGAGGTAAGGGAAACCAGACTCAACACATCATCCCGGTTGTGCCGAAAAACCGGTTCGAGAAGTTCGGAATCCCTCTCTTCGAGAAAGCGGAAATACCGCTCCGGTACGAGGCTTCCCGGCAGATCATCGCCCCGCACCATATCGAGCACCTTCTCTTCTATGTTCTTGAGACTGCATGAATCGAGGGTCTTTCCCCAAACCCTTCTCGAGAGATAGAGGAGATCGAGTTCCTGGATAAGAGGGAAAACCATTCCCTGCATAAGGGCACGCCCCCGCAGCAGATGAGAGTCGTAGCTTTTGCCGTTGTAAGAAACAGCCACTTTCTTTTGTGAGAAGAGACCGGCTACCGCCTCCATAAATTCCCCTTCGCCGGGAAAATCGCTCAGGAAATATTGCTCCAGCCGGAGATGATCTTTTTCGATCCATGCCGCCCCTACAAGAAAAACCAGAGTACCCGCTCCTCCTGAAAGACCGGTGGTTTCCGTATCATAAAAGATACAATCCTCCGGGCCTGTTCCCTCGGGAAAAGGGAAGCTCCCCTCGTTCCATTGTCCGAAATCTCCGGGATACGGAAGCTTTTCGATTCGGCGGTAGGTGTATTCGGTCAGGCGCTGCCACTGAGAGGAGATGACCGAAAGATCTTCGGAATCCCGAGCCCCCTTTCCGGGTTTCTCCGGAGGCGTCAAGCCTGCATCCTCGTTCGGGAAGTGCTTTCGGCTGGGAGGATGCCGTCTAATATGTTCGAGCCGTTGTTTAAGAGCTGTCCGTCTTTTCATCAGCCAACCAACTGTCGAGGAACCTGATGGTTCGTTCTTTGATGCTCTCTGCCTGTGGAAGCTCTGCGTTCTCCACTCTTTCGACCGGTCCGATACAAGAAGGACAACCGCCCGAACAACCACAGGCCTTTACCCTGTCGCCGGCTGCGCGGAGTATGCGAGCGATGTCCTCGAAGGCACCCTCGCTCAGGCCCACTCCGCCGGGATGATTGTCGAAAAGATAGATTACCGGCACCCCGTAATGCGGGTCTCTGACCCGCTCGGCAATACCTAAATCCCGGGCAACACAGAGAAGAAAAACCGGAGCTACCTGTCGAATCAGGTTCCCGGCACCGCTGAGCACGAGACCGGCGGTAACCGCATCCACATCCGCCAGCACAGCAGCTGCCGGGCTCCCGGCGCTTACTAATAATCCCAAACCCCGAGTGTGCATTTGCTCTTCGGGAAGAAAGATGTCGCCGTAGCCAACATTTTCATTTGTACCGAATCGGAGCTTTTTGTACTTTGCCACATCACTTCGGACCAGCAGGTCTCCGAATACGAGTTCGTTTCCCGCCGATTGTCTCCGTTCATCTTCTGAGAGCACCTTTATATCTCGTTTCACAAGCGAATCAGTGTAATAGTTCGTATCACCGGCGGTTACAAAGCAGCGGTTATTCTCCAGATCGAGCTTTTCAACCTGGAGCCGGCGCCCCTGATGAAGATAAACCGCCCCATCGAACAGGAGCTCTTTTGCAGAGGGGACATCCATCTCGCCTATCACATCGTTTTTTCCCTCCGTGGTATCGACGATAACCACATTTTCGGGAGAGCTTGTTCGAAGTGAAACCTGTTCTGCTGGATACGAACGGTCGGCCCAGTACCATTTTCCCCGGCTGTAGCGCAAAACCCCCTCTCCTTCGAGTTCTTCGAGGGCTTCGCGTATATCTTCAAAAACCTCGTCCGTCTCGGTAAGGGGGAGTTCGAAGCCGGCACACTTGAGGTGATCGAGAAGAATATAGGGGTTTTCCGGATCAACCCAGCCGGATTCGGGATTTTGCCCGAAAAAATACTCAGGATTTTCGACCATGTACTGATCGACCGGCATGGAGGAAGCGACCAGTATCGAGACGGATACACTGCCGGTTCTGCCGGCACGCCCGGCCTGCTGCCAGGCCGATGCAATACTTCCTGGAAAACCGGCAAGCACCGAGAGATCCAAGCCGCCGATATCGATGCCGAGTTCGAGGGCGTTCGTCGAGACGACACCATGAATACTCCCCTCCCGAAGTCCCTGTTCTATTATCCGCCGCTGGGAAGGGAGGTAGCCTCCGCGATAAGATTCCACTCGTATATGCTCATTTTGATTGTAGCGGTTTTTCAAACTGGTATTGATATAGCCGGCAATTAATTCCGTTCTCATTCTGGAACGTGCAAAAACGATTGTCTTTACTCCAGCACGCAAGGCCCGAAGGGCAATGTCTTTGGATTCATTGGTAATTCCTTTGCGTATTCCCTGGTTACGGTCCACCAGCGGGGGGTTGTAGAGGATTACGTGGCGTTCACCGGCGGGTGCACCGTTACAATCTACCAAGCGTGCTTCATCCTCGATAATCGAACAAGCGAGTTCGAGGGGGTTCCCAATGGTAGCTGAGGCACAGAAAAATACCGGATCCGAGCCGTAAAAGCGGCAAATCCGCTTGAGTCTCCGGAGCAGGTTCACCATGTGCGAGCCGAAGACCCCCCGATATATATGTACTTCATCGATCACAATGAAACGAAGGTTGGAGAAAAAACGGATCCATTTCGGATGATTGGGGAGAATCCCTGCATGGAGCATGTCGGGATTCGAGATGATAATTCTGCCGGTATCCCGGGCGGATATCCTGAGTGAGCCTGGGGTGTCCCCGTCATAGGTAACGATCTTGACCGGAAGAAGACCGTCCAGAACGATATCGCCGAGGGCGGCCTGCTGGTCTTGAGCCAAGGCCTTGGTGGGAAAGAGATAGAGGGCCCGCCCATCCCGGTCCTCGAGAAGTGTCTGGAGCACCGGCAATGAATAACTCAGCGTTTTTCCCGACGCCGTCGGAGTGACAACAACCGTATTCTCTCCAGCTCGAAGCGAATCGTACGCTTTCCGCTGATGAGAGTACAGGCTCCTTATCCCCCGGGACTCCAGAGCAGATTGTAAATCGCTGTGCAAATCCTCCGGAAAATCAAGAAAGGAACCGTCCCTCGCCGGGATCGTCTGCCAGCGGGTAACATTCTCCATAAACCGATTGTCCCGGCGGAGTTCTTCGAGAAACTGTTTCACCACCCCTCCCAGTTCTGTTACTATACCAGAGAGAGCGCCGTGAGCAAAGATGAAAATAATCTTGACCCTCTCGGGCAACGACCATACACTCGAAAAGTAGAAGGAGGCTGCTGTGCAAAATGTTCTATCAATCGTACTGGGCGGAGGCAAAGGCACACGACTCTATCCTCTTACAAAAAAACGGGCAAAACCTGCCGTTCCCTTCGGAGGGAAATACCGGCTCGTTGATATTCCCATATCGAACTGTATTAATTCCAATATGAAACAGATCTACATCCTGACGCAGTTCAATTCAGC
>JAIPGG010000010.1 GCA_021736255.1 Spirochaetales bacterium
TGTCGATGGTTCGTGCATCCTCGTGCCAATCGATCAGACCGTCGTGTTTGGTAATCTTCCTGCAGTAGTCGGCTCCCGATGGATCCTGCGGGCGCGGGCGGATCGTGCCCTCTTCGATACGGCGTACCGTTTCGGCAAGGAGTTCGGCTCCTGTTTCTGCAGCCTTCTCCTCGAGCTGCGGCGCCTGTTCTCTCCCAGTGAGCGGAAACGATTTTTGCAGGAGTATATCCCCTGCATCGACCTCGAGGGAGATGGTCTGTATGGTGACCCCGGCTGTTTCATCGCCGCTCAGGATTGTCTCCTGAATCGGGGACGGTCCCCGGTGACGGGGCAGCAGCGAGGGATGAAGGTTGATCCCGCCGGAAGAAAAGAGCGAAAGGAACTTCGGGCCGAAGATCTTCCCGTAGGCGGCAACAACCAGTAATTCCGGCGCAAGAGGGGTTACCTCTTCCCGGGCCTCGCTGCCGAGCCTTTCAAACTGCAAAACCGGAAGCGAAAGTTCTTCAGCAAGGGTTTTGATTGGGGAGGGAACGGAATCTTTTCCCCGTTTTCCCGGTTTGTCCGGAGCCGTCAGTACGCCGACAACCTCTTGCTGTTCATTCAACATACCGAGCGCCGGAAGAGCGATGGAAGGAGTCCCGGCGAACAAAAGACGCATCAGGCCGAAATACCGGAACGGTTCTTCTGGTAGCTTTTAACAAGGCGTTCCCGCTTTTTTTGGGGAAGCTTGTCGATAAAGAGTATTCCACTGAGATGGTCATTCTCGTGCAGAACAACCCTGGCAAGCAGCCCGTCGGCATCGAGGCGGAAAAGACGCCCCTTTTCGTTCCAGGCCTGTACGGTAATCCCGGAAGCCCGCTTGATCTCCGAATAGACATCGGGGATGCTGAGACAGCCCTCTTCGTAAAAGGACTCTTCGATTGATGTGGCCACGATCTCCGGGTTGATGAAAACACGGGGTTTATCTTGCGGGATGTGAACCACGAAAATCCTTTGAAGGTCGCCTACCTGCGGTGCTGCAAGACCAATACCATTGCCTTCATGCATGGTTTCGATCATTGCCTGAGTAAAGTCGACAATACCCTGATCTATATCGGCAACTGCCGCCGTCTTTTTTCTGAGAACATCTTCTCCGAGTGTATATATATCCAACATAACAGGAGAAGTATACGGAAAATTCGGGCCGCAGGTCAACGAATACTGTACCCTGTATAAAAACTGCGATATATTGACGGTGTGATTTGCCGAATACCAAAGGCCCTTCTTTTTGGGCTTTTCTTATTATTTTTCAGTCACGTTGCCTTCTCCGGAGACATGTTTCTCGAATCCTCCGGTTTCGGCCGAATCGAGCTCACGAAAGATCCGCGCTTTCCGGTAAAGGCACAAGGAGGCCTGGGAGGCTGGATCGGATTCGGCAGTCGATACGAGGAGATCCCGCTCCGCTGGACCCTGAGAATGGGGCTGCACAACAGCCTCCAGTCCGGCCCCGAAGGCGGCTATCTATACCGGGGCCACTGGGGTTTTGATACCAGGCTCCTCGGTGGATTTGATTTCTACCGAAGCCCTGAACAATCACCTCCGTCCCCTGACCTAACAATTGGTTCTAATATCGGCGTTTTTACGCGCTACGATTTCTATTCCCTCACCCCCCTTGCCTTTTTCTATCCCGGTCTGAGCCTGGAACCCTATGCCGCCCTTCAACTCGGTCCGCACAGCCCCTTCGAACTCGAGTTCCAGCTTCCCTTCGACTGGTACCTGCGGAAAGACCTGGACTACAATATTGCATGGTCCTTCGTCCTGGCCCTGCGGTACAGCTTCATAGAAGAGGATGAAAAGCCGTGACAAGGAACAGGGAAAGAAGGAGAGAGAGAGAGGATTTTTCCCGGCGACGCGGTGGAGCGCTCGGTGCGGCCCTCCTGCCGGCGGCGGCCCTGCTGAGTGCCGTCCTGATGATTTCCGGGTGCTATCTGGATCCGGACTACGATAAATACGCGCTGGTGTACGGGATATCCAATTATGATGATCTGAGCATATATGATACGGATGCTACGAATGACTTATGGTATACCGATGATGATGCCCGGTCTATGGCCGCACTTCTTGAAGCGAACGGCTACCAGGCTACCTTGCGAGTTGATGATGAAAACAGCGGCACCCAAGAAGTTACTCGAACTAACCTCGAAGCCGACATCCAAGCCGTTGCATCCCAGGCGGACTCGCTGGACCAGTTCGTCTTTTTCTTTTCCGGCCACGGGTTCTTCACCAGCCAGACCAGCGGCTCGGAACCGGCAGGGGCAAACAGCTACGATGAGGCCATCGTATTAAGTGAACCTGGCTCCGGCAACGATAATCTCTGGGACGACGAGCTCGCCGCCCTGCTGGCCCAGCTTCCCACCGTCAAGAACATCGTCATTATCGATGCCTGCAACTCCGGGGGCTTTATCGGGAACGAACTGGAGATAGACACCTCGCCCCAGGTAACCGGGGAGGAAGACGATTATCTCTTTACTGAACTGGCAGGGGCGGTAAGCCTCTATACGAACTACAACGACTCAGATTCCGATATTCCGCCCGAGCTTGCCCTGGTACTCGCTGCCGCCGGTGAACGGGAAAACTCATACGAAGAAAACGGTTACGAACACGGCATCTTCACCTACTATCTCCTCGAGTCTGCAAACAACGGCGACCGGAACGGGGACGGCTACGTCTCTGCTCTGGAGTCCTACAACTATGCCTGGGACAAGATCAAGGACAATTGGAACAGCCTCTATACATCCAACCAGTATACCCCCCGGGTTTCGGGCGGTCCGGTCGATTACCTCCTGTTTTATTAGAGAAACTCCCGACAATTTTCTCTCAATACCAGGGAACCACAGGTCGAGAATAAGATTGAGTGGGACGAAAAGAACTGTAAAAAACAGAACACCTTTCCCCGCTTAAACGGCATGCGCAAAACGTCCAGGCATGCCGTTTTTTTATGTCCTGGCTATCGGGGAAAAATCGAAAAACCGGTAGGCAGCTAGACCGAAACCACAGCGGGGCTGAGGTAGAGGTACTCTTTTAATTTTCCGGAGCGGTAACATTCATACAGATACGGCAGTAGTTCTGAACCGAGTTGTATCTCTCCCTCGGGAAGGTCTTCCTCCAGAACGAGTTCATCGACTACAAGGCAGGCCTCGGCGCCGAGATAGGAGATGAGCACAGCATAATTTCCGTTCCAGCCGGTGGATTCCCCTTCGGGCCGCTGTTTCATCCGTGAGGTCCGGAGGAGTATCACCGGATAGGAACCGCGGTACATTTTTCGCCCCTCTGAGGTTCCTTCGGTTACGGTTTGTATATCTCCTTCTTCAAGCGGGGCTACCTCGAGAATATGTCTTCTTGGAAGGGCAAAGGTATATTCCCTCGATCGCATTACCAAAAGCTTGAGGATGCCGCCGTTCAGGGGCATGGTCAAGGTAAACCGCACCCCCCTTCCTGGGCGGTTATCAATAGAAATACGGCCTCCGAGAACATTGACTACCTTATCGTAGATCAGATCCATCCCGACTCCGCGACCTGAAATATCACTCACCGTGGCGCTGGTAGAAAAACCGGGTGTGCAGAGAATATCAAGGAGCTCCTGCTCGGCATCCATGCCGAGTTCTTCGGCCCTCTGCCGGACCTGCTGTTCATCAATACCCGAACCATCATCCTCGATAATGATCGTGAGATTTCCTGCCTCTATGGAAGCGTCGACGAAGATCTTTCCCGTCGGCGATTTTCCCGAGCTGCTGCGTTCTTCGGGCAGTTCGATTCCGTGATCTACGGAATTCCGTATCAAATGAAGGAGAGGATCGTTTATGACCTCGATAATCGAACGGTCGATATTCAGCTCGCTTCCATTGATCTTCAGTTCCGCCTGTTTTTCGAGAGAAGCGCCGAGATCACGTACCAGCCGGGAAAAACGTTCGAAAACCTGACCGATCGGGGCGAGCCGGGCTTGCCTTAGTGCTCGTTCAACGCCACTGCTTATCCGGGCGATTTCAGACAGCTTGGAGAGCATCTGCTCGGCCGCCCGTTCCGAGTCGACCTTTCCCGTCAAGAGCCCATCGATATCATGAACCCGTATCTTGAGTTCATCGAGATAACCAAGAGATTCGTCGAGAATCCTAGAATCCATCCGCACCGAAAGTCCGGAGTTCGGACGCTCTACTCGAAGCCGGCTCTGGAGATCTTCGGAAACCTGCCCGGAGAGATACATCCGGTAATCGACTTCTTCGATATCAACGTTCTCGATTTCATCGACTGCAAATGCCCCGCGCAGATCCTGTTCCGGTTTGTTTGTTGTGTAAAAAATTACGAACCGGGAAAAAGCTGCATCGTCTTCAGAATCGAGGGATGGATATACCTTCACAACATTACTGATCATCTCGAGATTGTTCACCACCAGGTAAGCCCTGGGATACTTCATGGGAGAAGCGGGACTTATTGTACAAATAGCACGGTAAAGTTGCTCGCCCCGTTCTCGGGCCTCTGCAATCAAACCTCGTTCAAAGTCGGTGATTCGGAAGAGGGCCGCTTTCGGATCCACCTCCGCAACCGCGATCGGCCCATCAGGCTGCTTCCACCTTCTCAGGGATTCGAGAACGTCGGTCGCATCAACTGCATCGTCACGATTCCCGGATTCCACCATCCCGATCATTTCTTTCATGGTATCAACAGCCTGAAAACAGAGGTCGATCACCTCTTTCTCCGGTTTCACCTTCCCGTCTCTCATAAGCTGAAGGATGTCCTCCAGTTCATGGGCAAGGTGAGCGAGAGAGGTAAAATCGAGGAAAGCTGCCTCCGACTTCAGAGAGTGGGCGTTTCGGAAGGCTTCATTGAACCGTTCTGCCTCGACTTTTCCTTGTTCGAGTTCGAGGAAGGCATTGTTGAGTTCTCCGATAAGCCGGTTGGCGTCATCACAAAAACCGGTTACCAAATCACGTTTATCCGGCATACCGGCCTCCACTCGAGAGATTGCCGCCGCCGATGAGCACGGCCAGCCTTTTTCCGAAAACGTCGATCTGCTGCACCACTGCACCCCGTACCGCCATACTTCCCCGGGTATAGAGTGCGGCTATCTCGGGAACCGCCTGCAGAACCCTGAGGCTGCCCACGGCTCGTACCGCCTCGACAACCACCTGCTCATCACTGTCGTAGAGGGCTCGGCGGAGCACAGAGTACACCGATTTTCTCCCTGTTGCAGCAAGACGACGGACGGCGAATATCCGTATATCGGGGGGGTGTTCGCTTTCGAGAAGCTCGCTGAGGGCAAAAAGGTCCCATTTCCGCTTCTGTTCCGACTGCCGTTCCTCTGTTGTCCTGTTTTGTTTTTCCGAGTGATTTACTGGTCCGGCCCTCTTGCCGGCACGGCCGGCCCCGGTTGTCTCTGCTGCTTGACGGCCGGAAGGTGTCTGCGGCTGCCATGAACGCTGCTGCTGAGGGGTTTTCTTTGCAGCAACCGGCTCTTCGGTGCCGGCTGCAGAGGCAGAGGCTCCAGGAGCTGAAGGGAAATCGACCAAGCGTTTTTCCGCCTGCCAGGCCATAAGCCCTGAATATGCATCGACGATGCGATGAAAACTCTGGACTGATCTGCTTACCGGCTGACGGTCCGGATGAAAGAGCTTAACCTTTTTTCGATAAGCACGCTTTATTTCCGCGCTGTCTGCATTTCTGTCGACACCGAGAACAGCACACCATATGCCAACCTTAAAGTTCTCCAAAGGCCTCCTCCGAATCCTCAAGTACTGCAAGCAGTTCCGCTGTTACAGTTTCCAGAGAAATCAGACTCTCCCGCATCACCGTCGCATCGCCTTCTATCAGGCTCCTGTCGGTTTTTCGCAGAATATCATTAATCTCTTCACGGAAACCGCTTTCGATTTTAACATCGGCTTCGGCGGTCAGTTTGATTACCCGGTTTTGCAGTAATCTTACCCGGTTCTTGAGAGATTCCGGATCCAGCTCCATCTGGTCATCCCTGGAACTCAGCGACACGCGCTGCCTTGCCCCGGTATCCTGGTCCCAGGCTTCAACATTCAAAAGGCCATCGGCATCCATAGAAAAAACCACCTCTATCATAGGCTCTCCACGGGGAGCCGCCCGGATACCTGAAAGGAGAAACCGGCCGAGAGACACGTTTTCCAGAGCCGCCTCGCTCTCTCCCTGGAGAACGTGGATTTCAACAGATCTCTGGTTATTCGCAATGGTGGTAAAGGTCATACTCTTTGTAGAGGGTATCGGACTATGTCTCCGAAGTACCGGGATATAATTTCCCTCATCAATCTCCACGCCGAGAGAAAAAGGGGTGATATCGTTCAGAGAAATATCCTCATTCTGCTCCTCGAGCATAGAAGCCTGGACAGCAGCACCGAGAGCAACGATCTCATCGGGATTCAAACCGCTTTCCGGCCTCAGTCCGAAAACCTGGGAGAGGTAACTTTGAACCAGAGGGATTCGTGTTGAACCGCCGGCCAGGATCAAACCGCCGAGGTCCTGCATACCGGCTCCGGCATCCCGCAGAGCGGCAAGACAGAGTTCAATCGTCCGCTCTACGAAGGGGGCAATTATTTCGTCGAAACGGTTCCGTTCGAGCTCGTACCGGAGGTGAACAGGCCGCCCCCCCGCTCCGACAAAGGGAAGAGAGACAACCGAAGAATTCCGGCTCGACAACTCGATCTTCGCTCGTTCAGTCTGGTCCTGCAGCTGCTGAACCAGAACCTGATCATCGGAAAGCTTTATTCCCGAGTCCGATTCGAACCGGTCTAGAACCTCCTCAAGTATCATCCTATCGAAATCAACCCCGCCCAGGTGATTGTCTCCCCGCGAGGAGAGCACATGGTATTCGCCGCCTTCTTTGCGGAGAACCGAAACATCAAAGGTCCCTCCCCCAAAATCATATACCATCATCATTCCGGCCTTCTCTGAAGGACCGGTCTGGTCCCGTTTTGTTTCTCCGCCGCCGGGAAGACCGGGATGCCGAAATCCGTTGAGCCTTGTCCCTGCAAGAGCTGCCGCGGTTGGCTCATTGAGTATCCGCCGCACCTCCAGCCCTGCGAGCCGACCGGCCTCTTTCGTAGCCCGCCTTTGATGTTCGGTAAAATGTGCCGGAACAGTTACGACAGCCTCCCGCACCTCGCAATCTAAAAAATCTTGTGCCGCCTTTTTTAACTCCCGGAGAATCTGCGAACTAACCTCTTCAGGACTGAACTCTCGTTCCCCCAAGCGGTAGGATTTCCCCTTTCCCATTGCCCGTTTGACCGCCAAAACCGTCCGGTCGGGATGTATAACCGCCTGGTTCTTCGCTGATTCTCCAACCAAGACCGTTCCTTCTGAATCAACTCCCACTACCGATGGGGTAACCCGGCCGCCACGGCTGTTCGGAATGATTCTGGCCTCGCCTTCGTCCCAGAAAGCTACCGCAGAGTTTGTTGTGCCAAGGTCTATTCCAATAATCCGATTCAAGCTTAACTCCTGGATTCCATCAGGGATATAATCAATTCCACCTCTCCCACGGTCGTTCCCAGGCGTGTTGCTATAAGGTCCGAAGAGAGTCCCTTGCGATATAAATCGATCACTTCGCTCCGATGATTTGCTTTCTTTTCCTGATCTGTTGGTTCTTTTTTCCGGTCGCTCTTTTCTTCCTGCCGATCATTCTTCTGCCGAGACTGTTTTCTGCTCTCTTCGAGTATTTGCGAATAGGTTCGGGAGCTCGTCTCGTTACGATCGGTTTCTTTTTCCAGCATTGCAAGTTTTTTGTCGGCACGTTCGAGCATTGAATTCAACCGCTGAATTCTTTCCTCGACGAGGGTAATATTCCTGTCTGTTGTTCTATTGAGTTCTGTAACGATTTCTTCTATATCGGAACGAATCCGGTCGATCAATGCGGCCGGCCGGACACGCTGGTCGATCCGCCGCTTGAGCAGAAAGTAGAGAAGAAAAAACACTACTACCTGTAGTACGAAGATAAGGATGATGTTCTGCATAGTGGGTCCCGCTACCCTGAAATATCGATGTTCCGGCCAAGGTCTGGATCATGAAAGATTTCACTTTGCTGCTGTTTCTTTTCTTTCTCTTTCTTTTTTTCTTCCTGCTCTTCGCTGCTGCTGCCCTTTTCTTCGTCTTCGTTGACTTGGTCGGGACCGTCCCCGGCCTCTTTCGTCTCGTTTACCGAGTGGTCCTGAATCTCCGTCTTTTGGGCAAGCTGACTCCCCTGAAGAGATTGCTGCAACGGAGCAGCATCTTTTAATATTGCCTGCTCTTTACCTACTTGAGCGAGCCGTACAAAAAGGGTTTGCAGATCTAATGGCGTGAGTGACATGCCTATGCCCTCTCTACTTCAGCTTCCTCCGGTTCCTGGTACCTGGTGACCTTTACCATTCCATTGTCAAGAATGAAGGTTACTGCTTTATGATCCTGACGTACTTCTAATTCGGCATCTTTGATCATTACCTTGATCCCGGCGAAGGCCCGTGTTGATGCAGAGATTCGTCCCTGCACCTTAAGGTTCTCCATATACGTATTGATTTCTTCCAGTTCCTTATTGGATTTTTTCTGGTTTTTTTGAATCTCCGCTTTTTTCTTTGAGAGCTCTACCGCCTGTTTCATCTTTTCTTCAGGAAGCTTCTTTTTCTGCTGCTTCAGCTTTTTGATAGTTGAAAGATTCAGGTCTATCTCTTCGAGTTCCTTCTCGATTTCGGCAAGATTCTTTTCGAGAGTATTTTTTCGTTCCCGTGCTTTGGGATCGTGTCCTACCTCGAGAATTGTTTCACCGCCCGCGACCGAACCGAGATTCTTGGCGGCTATCTCTTCGACGGCCATTATCTTACCGCCGACAATCGAAGCACGCTTGCCTTGACACAGGACCCGCCGCTTCGCAGTAATTGTGGAGTTGATGATTCCATCGCTTACAACAACCTGTTCACCACAATCGACAATCGCATTCTCGATGAATTTTGACCAAATAGACTTCCCGCAGCGAATCGTTCCCTCCTGCTTGGCGGAAATCCCCTGATGAACAATGATGTCACCGTCTGCATCGAGAGTAGCTTTTCCTACACTCCCCATTACCTCGATATTACCAGCGGCTTTGACGGTAAATCCGTCCTCAATATTTCCCTTAACGATAACAGCACCAAGAAAAAGAATGTTTCCACTCTTTATATTTACATCTCCCGGGACCACGTAAACAGGTTCTACATTGATCTTCTCTCCGATCATCACAACCTGTCCGTTGATTTCCGCCATGGCACTCAAGCCGTCGTCGCTGAGCCGTACATTTTTCCCAACACCGATGTTGCGGTCCTTTCCGTCTTTAGCATCGAGCATGGTTCCGGTTACCGTCCGGCCCGGCTCGCCCTCCTGGGCGGGTACCTTTTTTGCTAATACTTGGCCTTCCACCACATTCTGAATCCGGTTCAACTCTTTGAAGTCTATCTTACCGTCGCGCTCTTTGAGGTGAATCTGGGTAGGATCGGTTTCGAAATTGTAGATGATTTTTGCATTTTCCCCATGTTCGGGTTGTTTCCCTTCGGCAATGAGCACATGTTCATTGTATCTGGGCTTATCTACAAAGGAACGTACGGAACCCTCGAGCAATCCAAAAACCACCCCGTTGTTCTTGAGTACCGAGACGATTCCTTCTTCCGTGAGATCAGCCCCTCCCCGTCCGGGGGGGCTGGCAATGATATATGCCTTCATCTCATCAGACGAAATATCCACCGTCATAATTGCATCATTGGCAGGATTGTAATCGAACTCGCCTACTTTAATATATTCTCCGTCCGCACGTTTGACGACATTCGAAACAACGTTCTTCTTGAATTCCTCTACGCCCCGAATTCGAAGGAGTTCGATCGCATCGCTTTCGGTGGCTGGACTTCCTTCTCCGACAGGTTCGGTGGCTTTCATTAATACTCCTTCAGGTGTGAGACGGACAAATACCTCGCCGTCCCTGTCTTCCGGAATATCTTCGTGATCCCCGAACCCTCCGAAATCTATCGAGGAATCCTCGGAATAATCATAACCGGTTTCCCCGGTAGCAACCGCCTCGAGAGCCATAATCATCCAGGGGCGCTTGCCGAGTCCCAGGGTTCCCCTGCTGCCTTGCTGAATCACCTCGTACTCGAGCTGTTTGTAAGGAACATCCAGCTCGGTAGCGGCTCTTTTCAAGGCATCTTCGAGGGTATCTCCGCTCACCTGAACAGAGCGCTGGTTACGATCGATCTCCGCCTGAGAACGCATATACTCCCGAAGTTCGTCTACTCCTACCATTGCCCTACATGATCCCCTTCTTGATATTGGTCAGTTTCGCCCTCAACCGCATGATTGCTTTTGTGTGGAGCTGAGAAACCCTCGATTCGGTAACCTCGAGAACCTTTCCGATTTCTTTCAGGGTAAGATCCTCGTAATAATACAATACGAGCACCTGTTTCTCTTTTTCCGGCAACTCTTGAATGGCATCCACGATGACGCGTTTGATCTCATCCTTCTCTACGATGATATCCGGATTGAGACTCTGTGGCGACTCAATACTTTCGGCAATGGACACCTTGTCATTATCTTCTCCGGTGTACCAAACATCATTGAGTGAAAGGATGGAGGTACCGCTGATTTTCATTATCGTCTTGTGATATTCTTCAACGGACATGTTCATCTCGTTGGCCACTTCTTTGTCGTTGGCCGCTCTCCCCAGAGAAGCTTCGAGCCGATGAACCGTATCCTCTATCACCCGGGATTTCTGACGAACAGACCTGGGAACCCAGTCAATCGACCTGAGCTCATCAAAAATCGCCCCTCTAATCCGGGTTACAGCATATGTCTTGAATTTAACGTGCTTCTCCGGATCATACTTCTCGATAGCGTCGAACAGACCGAAAACACCAAAGCCGACAAGATCGTCGAATTCGACGTTATGAGGCATTCCGATAGCGACCTTTCCGGCCACATATTTCACCAGCGGAGAATACTGGCGGACCAGAGCATCACGTATAGCGGGATCCTTCGTCTTTCTGTATTCACGCCAGAGCTGGTCTTCGGATTTTCCGTTAATGCGCGAATCACCCATGGACTATTTACCCTTTCTCTTCTTTCTGTAGCACTGTCTGTACCGCCCTGGCAATTTCTTGTGGATCATGTTCACTTCCCATGATCGAAGCAGTCTCCTGTTTTAGATCCTTCGTGGAGGACTGTTCGGAGGTACTCCCGGAAGAAAAGCCTTCATCAGAGAAGCTTCCGCTCATCGAATCCAGGTCCGGCAGCCTATCCACTTCAGCCGCTTCACTAGTGTCTTCCGGCCCTCCATCGCCCGGCTCCGGCCTTCCGGAAGCCGCCGGTTGAATTTGTTCTTCAACCTCTTCCACCATTGAGTCCGGATCGGCCGCCGGCTGCTCTTTTTCGGCGCCACCTGTCTTATCGGCGGGTTCGGCTTCTTTCGGCTCAGACTCTACATCACCAGCTTCCGCAGGCCCGCTACCGGCATTCTCTTCATTCTCTGCCTCGAGTTCTTCCACCTCTTCCGCCTCGTCGACCCCCGCTAAATCCGGCTCCCCAAGCGCCGGTTCTCCACTCGCTGAATCCGGAGCCTGATCGCCTTGTTCTTCTCCGTTTAGGTGGGGGTTCTCTTCCGGAACGGTAATATCCACTCCTGCACTGTCGGCCTCCTCGGTTTTTCCCTGAAAAAGGTCGGCCAATTCGGGGAGAAAATGCTCTACGGCCTTCAGTATAGCATAGCCGAGCCCAAAAAACACAATTGCCCAAATCACCGCTCGTACCAGAGCATTTACGAAATCTACACCGGATACACCGGCGGTAACAAGAGAAACAACAAAGCCAAAGGCCCCGAAACCTGCTAATATTCTCCAGTTACGCATGTATTCCCCTCCAGAAACTCCCCGCACCTTTCAGAGTATGGGAAAAGCCTTGTGCCGTCAAGCGAACACACCGCCAATCTGCGAACACCCAAAAAATTACTTCCCCCCAAAAAGTTTTTTGATAAAATTCCCGACTCCCTTTCCATCCTTGTATTCCACATTCTCCAACCGGCTCACCAGATGCTGCATGCAAATAGAAGCCCGACTTTTCGGATCTATGACATAAAACGGTTTCTGTTTGAGGACAGCATTCGCTACCGCTTCGTCTTCGTATACATAGCCGAGATAATCGATCTTGAGGTTGAGAAACTGACCGGAGATGTTGATCATTCGCTCGGCGACCCGTTTCCCTTCGGTTACGGTTTTTACCCGGTTTACTATCAATTTCATCCCAAGACTGAGATTATCTATCTCGGTAGCGATTATCTTGATAATACCATAGGCATCGGTTATTGCCGTCGGTTCGGGGGTAGTAACAATTATTACGTCATCAGCAGCAGAAATGAATGAAAGCACATTGTTCGAAACGCCGGCTCCGGTATCGATTATGATGATATCTGCATTCGAGAGCTCATACAGTTCCTTGATAAAGTCCGTTCGCTCGTCCTCGGATAGATTGGCTATTTTTGAAAAACCGGAAGCTCCGGCGACAATTTTTATTCCATAGTCCGTTTCGAGAATTATATCCGCCATTTTCCGTTGCTTTCTGATAACATGATAGAGGTTATATTTCGGAATCATCCCGAGCACTACATTCACATTAGCAAGACCGAGATCAGCATCCATAACTATCACCTTTTTGCCCATCCGGGCATAGGCGATTGCAAGGTTGATGGAAATATTCGTCTTACCTACACCGCCCTTGCCGCTGGAAACAGCGATAATTCTGGTATTCTCGAGAGGTGCTTCAGCTGCTTGTTGATTTTCCGGATCATTCACCGGTTTCCCGTTCATTATCTGTCTGAGTTTCTGCGCCTGATCTTCCATTTTCAGCTCCATTCCACCGAAACTGCCCTGTTGGGGGGGAACCGTTTTTCCAGTCGTTCACGGTGTATTGTAAAACCTTCCAGATTCATGAGAAGTCGGATTACCGTTGCCTCTTCGATATCCTGGGGAACCCGCTGCCCATTCGTAAGAAAAGAAATGGGTTTTCCCTGTTCCATAATCAAACTGAGAATATTTCCTATTCTGTCCGTTTCATCGAGCTTGGTCAGAACGATCGATTGATAGGCAAAGGGCTCGAACTGGCGGAGGATATTGACGGCATCGGAATTTTTCGTCGTTGCACTGAGGGCCAAATGGACCTCAGCCTCGCGTCCGCATCCCTCGAGGACCTCCCGCATTTCAGCCAGCTTCCGATAATCCTTCGGGCTCTTTCCTATCGTATCGATGAGAATAATATCCGCATCCTGGTAGAGGTCGATGGTTTTGTTCAAATCTTGTACCGATTCCACACAGGAAACAGGTATGCCCATTAGGTCTCCGTACTTCTCTATCTGTTCTCTCGCTGCTATCCGGTAGTTATCTATCGTTATCATCCGCACATTGAGGGTGTGATCACCATACTTATTGATCCCGTAAAGGGCGGCAAGTTTGGCTATCGTAGTAGTCTTCCCGACTCCGGTAGGTCCGACCAGAACAAAGATCCTGGGTTTCCGGCCGCCGGCGGGACGGTAAACCTGGAGAGAATCCCCAATCCACTCGACAACGGCGCGCTGTATTCTTTCCGAATCTTTCAATTCGTCCAGAGAAAATTCGCTTTGGAGATACTCCATAGCAGCCTCTATATAATTTCGGGAAAAGTCGTTGTCCTCTAAGAGTTCTCGGATGGAGGAGATGCTCGGATGTTCTTCGGTCTGCTTCTGAACAGGGGTATCAAGCCTGACTTTGATCGATTCCACCTCTTCCAGAACCCGTTTGAGGGTGTTTTCCTGCTGAATGACATCGAGAATCTTTTTCTTTTCGGATTCAAGCCGGTTTTTCCCGGAATTGCTGCCTTCTTTTCCAATATACCCGGTTACCTCGATCCCTTCCCGGCGGAACATTCCAAGAAAACCACCGGTGCGTATGGAACGCTGAGTCATTATCTTGGCATGTTCTCCGTATTTAAGGCGGATTTTGTCTACTACCTCTCGGTACGACGGCGCCTGTTCTGTAAAATATTCCATATCAGGTTTCCTCTATCTTGATTTCTCCCAGAGATTCAACCCGCACATCGGAGGCAATCTCCGGGATCGAAAGAACGGTTAGATGAGGGATGTCCCTCCGTGTACTCGTCTTGACCAGCGGCCGTGCGGCTTCGGATGTGAGCACTACCGGCTGCAGTCCCTGCTGCTGCACCTCTCTTACCTTGGATGTTACCGCTTCGAGCCAGCTGCGCTGTTCCTCCGGCTCCAAAGCGGCCACCGCTCCCATTGCAGTATCGACCCTCGAGTCGATGATCCGCTGTTCGAGTCCCGGTTCCACCGTCAAGACCCGCAAGACCCCATCCTCGTCGGTATACTGCATACACATCTGCCGGCCGAGGGTCTGCCGAACCTTTTCAGTCAAAAAGCCCACATCCTTCGAAACTCCTCCATAATCAGCAAGGGTTTCCAAAATCATAACCATATTCCGAATGGACACCTGTTCATTCAACAGGTTCTGCAGGGTCTTCTGAATAATACCGTTCGAAAGGGCGGAGGTCACCTCTTCCACTACAGCCGGATAATCCTTGCGGAGTGTGTCGAGTATCGATTTGACTTCCTGTCTGCCGAGTATTTCGGAGGCATGACTCTTTATGATCTCGGTCATATGAGTCGCTATCACCGAAGGAGCATCCACTACCGTATAGCCCGCCCGTTCGGCCTGGTCTCTATACTCTTCGGTGATCCAAGTCGCCGGCAGGGCGAAGGCTGGGTCTTTGGTTTTTTCTCCCGGAATTTCTTCCTTTTCGCCTCCCGGATTGATACACAGATACTGCCCCGGCCGGATCACCGCCCGACCGACCTCGGTACCCTTTATCTTGAAACTGTACTCAGACGGTTCCAGCCGCATATTATCAATTATTCTAATCGGCGGCACCACCAATCCGAGGTCCAGCGCCGATTCACGGCGTATGCGGGTAATCCGCTCTAAAAGTTCAGCGCCTTTCTCTTTATCCACGAGAGGTATCAGGCCGTACCCGAGCTCGAGAGCCAACGGGTCGAGGGGCACGACAGGAGAAACTTCCGCCGGCTGCTGCTGCTGTTGGGCTTCCTCCTGGGCCTCCCGTTCATGCTCGAACTGAGCTGCTGTCTGTTCCTTCCGGGAGAGCCTGTACGCCAACAGCCCCATCATTCCGGACATGGGAAGCAGAACATACCATGGAAAACCGGGTAAAAAAGCAATAGCAAAGAGAAATCCGGCCCCGATCCAGTAAATCTTTGACTGTTTCGAGAATTGCAGAGCCATGTCGGCACCGAAGGTCCCGTCGGAAACCGCTCTGGTCACAATCAAACCGGTTGCCGTCGATATTAATAATGCAGGAAATTGGGTTACCAGCCCGTCACCGATTGTCAAAGAAACATAGGTCTGAAAAGCGACACCCGCCGGTTCATTGTGAATAGTCATTCCGACAATGAATCCGCCGACCACGTTGATCATGGTGATCAGAATACCGACCTTGACGTTTCCCGAAACGAATTTGGAAGCTCCGTCCATCGCTCCGTAGAAACTCACTTCATCCTGAAGTTCCGCCTTCTTTCTCCTGGTTTCTTCCTCGGTAATGAGTCCGGAGTTGTATTCAGCCTCGATAGCCATCTGTTTTCCCGGGAGAGCATCGAGAGTAAACCTTGCCGCCACCTCCGACACACGGGTAGCACCTTTTGTAATGACGATAAACTGTACTGCTATGATTATAAGGAAGATGATAATACCGATTACCAGTCCCTCGGTTCCGCTGCTGCCGGTCACAAAACGCCCGAAAGCCCGGACGAGCTTCCCGTCGAATTCGCTGCCCTGAGAAAGGATCAATCGTGTTGAGGAGACATTCAATGCCAGTCCGAACACCGTAACTACAAGAAGCAAAGTCGGAAATACGGAAAAATCGAGAGCCTGTTTTGTATAGAGTACAATCAAAACAATCAGAAGGCTCGCCACAAGGTTTGCCGACATGAGGGTGTCCAGCAGAAACGAGGGCATCGGAATGAGCATCATCATGACCACAGCTATAACGCCTGCGGCGATTAATACATCATTCCGTTGTCCGCGAAAGAGGCCCGTGTCTGCCTTTTGTGCGTCAGCCATTTCCGTCTCCTTCCTTCATTTAGGCGGTATTGTTGCTGCTCTGGTTCATTCGATAGACCTCCGACAGGACTATAGCCATGACCCGGTAGTAACTCTCCGGGATCTCATCACCTATTTCCACCTCAGCATGAAGCGCTCTGGCAAGAGGCTTATTTTCAATAACGGGTATATTGCTTTCCTGCGCTATTTCCTTGATTCGCTGTGCCAGATAGTCCTGCCCCTTTGCTATAACCGTCGGTGCATGCATTACCGCCCGGTCGTACTCTACAGCGACAGCAAAGTGGGTCGGGTTGGTTATTACCACATCTGCTTCCGGCACATTTCTCAGCATATTCTGACTGAGCATATTCTGCATCCGTTCGCGCAATCGGCTTTTGACCAAAGGATCACCTTCGTATTGTTTCCTTTCCTCTTTCACTTCCTGCTTAGACATTTTCAGGGACTCGCGATGTTGTTTGCGCTGAAAGAGATAGTCCGGAATCGCCAGTACCAAAAGGACGATTGTTGCCTCAACAATAATTCGAAAAGCAATGCCCCCGACAAGCTGGACGCCGACAGAAAAAGGCTGTTCCACCAGATGGGTGATCGGGCCGATATTCGCTCTGATATTTACAAAGGAGAGCACCCCAATGACGGCAACCTTTCCCAGGGATTTGGCTAGGTTGAAAGCAGCTTCACCGGAAAAAAACGCCCGTTTAAAGAATTTACCGAACTTGGGCACGATCTTTTTCAGGTCGGGGGTGATCGGTTTTACGGTAAACAGGAACCCGACCTGCATTAAATTCCCTACCACTGCAGCGATAAAGGCGACAATCGCTATTGGAAAGGTCAGTCGTATAAAGTACCTGTAAAAAACGGATACGATGACATTCGTTTCGGTAATATCCACCTCGGTAGCATGCCGCATAAAATAGGTCACCATTTCCGACATAGTTTTCCAGAGATACGGCGCGAAAATACCGAGGGTCACCAACGGCAAGAGCAGGACAATGGCCGAAGAGAGTTCGGAGGATTTGGCAACCTTTCCTTCCTCCCGGGCTTTTCGAATTTTATGCTCGGTAGGTTCCTCTGTCCTTCCCTCGTCCTCGGCGGCAAACCACTGCAGGTGCATACCGTCGAAAAGGGAACCGGCTTTTGCATTCTCCTCTACTCCACCGGGAGGCATTGGCCGGCCGGCGATGAAAAAAGTTGCAATGAACAGATGCTCGACAATCATATCAACCTGACCCCTGACGCATTGTATCCAGCATTTCCAGGATCCCGAAAAAACTCCCGTCAATGATCCGTCCGAAGGTCTCCATAATGAACGGCATAGAGAGGAAGAGGATAAGAAAGGCCACCATAATAGCAATGGGAAAACCCAGCATTAACAGGTTCATTTGCGGGGCTGCTTTGGCAAGAAGCCCCATGGTTACATGGATCAGAAACAGAGTTCCCAGTATCGGGAAGGAAATGACCAAGGCCTGCTCGAAGAGCGTTGAAAGCCCCGAGAAAATCAATCGGAAAAACGACTGCCTCTCTGTTACAAAATCAATCGCCCGTACCGCCTCGAATGATCGATAAACCCCTACAAGGAATATTCGCTGGAACCCCTCAATCGAAACAAAAACAAACATCGCAACCAGATTGAGAAACTGCCCCATAAGAGGTAGTCGGATCTGGGCCATGGGGTCGAAAACCTGCGAGGCGCCGAACCCCATTTGAAGCGAAAAGAACTGACCTGCAACCTGGAACGCAGCATAAATGAGCACAAGCAGAAATCCCAGCGCCAGTCCAACGAGTACCTCTCCGAGAAGAAGCATGGCATAAATCAAGCCCGACTCGGGAATGATATATCCCATATCGGCTACCCAGGGGAGAATCGTGCTGCTCACAAAAAGTGACAGGCCAATCTTAGCCACCTGGGGAATAGCCCGGGAAGACAGAAGCGGTGAAATTTGTATCAGCGCGAATATCCGCGCAAAAATGAGGAAAAACAGCTGTGCCTGAACGACGATGCCGCTCAGTACGCCAAACTCCATATCAGCCCTGCTTCCTTTGCTTCATTACTTCACCATCTCCGGGATGTATTCCAACAGTCCCAAAGTAAAATCAACCATGCTCTGCACCATCCACGGGCCGAAAAACGCCACCGAAAACAGGATAGCGGCTATCTTCGGAACGAAAGTCAGGGTCTGCTCCTGAATCGAAGTGGTTGCCTGAAATATGGAGATAATCAGACCAACCATGACACCGACAATCAAGATAGGGGCGGCAATCATTAATGCCTGGAAAACACCGCTGCGAATGACGGCAATAGCAAAACCCATCGACACTACCGCACCTCCTATTGAAAACTTCGTACAAGCTGTTCGGTTATCAAACCCCACCCGTCCACAAGCACAAAGAGTATCAGCTTGAACGGCAGAGATATCATAACCGGAGGCAGCATAATCATTCCCATCGACATGAGTGTGGATGCCACAACCATATCAATAATAATAAATGGTATAAATAATAATATACCTATTTTGAACGCAACAGTGAGTTCGTGTAATACAAATGAAGGAATCAGAACATGAGTCGGCACATCAGACAGATTGTCGGGACGGGGTAGATTGCTCATACGCATAAAGAGACTGATCGTACCCGGATCCTCCTGCATTTGCCGGTACATAAACAACCGAAGTGGTGATTCAGTACGCTCATACAGTTCTTCGACTTCTATCTCCCCGTCTGCAAAGGGCCTGAACGCATTGTCGTAAATGTCCGTCAGAGTTGGCCACATAATAAAAACCGTTAAAAATAAAGCAATGCCCATCAGAACCTGGGTCGGCGGCACCTGCTGAAGCGAAAGTGATCGCTTGATAAAATCGAAAACGATAGCTATCCGCAGAAATGACGTCATAAGGATGATTATGGACGGCGCAAGGGCGATAACCGTCAACAGCAACAAGAGCTGTATCGAAAGCGCTACTTCATTGTTTGTTTCGGGTTGACGCACAGTAAGATCTACGAAGGGTATTTCCAGGGGGTCCCCTTCCTGAGGACTTTCCTGGGCAAAACCGACTGCCGGTGTGAGTACAACTACTATGAGAACAATGAGTATCAGCGTCTTAAATCGTTTCATTCCCCCCCCAAGTCTGTCTTTCGTTTCCTCGTCTTACATCTTCTTCAAGCGGTCCTTTTGCCGTTTCATAAAGTTTATCGAATCTTCCGAACCCCCAGGCGGCGATTGCCCGGGTCGAAACATTTCCGCCAGCATTTCCGAAAAGCCCTTCCGTTCCTGTTCTTCCTGAGCGGATGTCTGCAGCCGCAGCTGATCAATTGTTTCCTGATCGCTAATCTCCGATATCAGAGTGATGTTGTTTTCCGAGGCAGCAATCAGAAATATCTGTTTACCCACCTCGATCAGGTGGAGAATTCTGTTACCCGGTAATCCCTGGCTGCTTAGAACACGGATTGTATTCGAATCCTGAAAACGCCGGCCACCTGCCCTTTTGAGTAAATAAAACAGACCGTAAATGAGAGCAACAACCGCCGCCAGGATCAGAATCATCCTTATTACATCCCAAGCGGTAAAGGTGTTTACCGACTCTCCGGTAATCTCATCGTTTTCTTCCTGGACACCGATCTTTAAATCACGTTCGTCCACTTCCTGGGATGAGGCAGGCGGCCCCTCTTCTTCACCCCTCTCCTGAGCAGCAATGCCCGGTATTCCTGGTAAAAAGAATGCGGATAGAGTTATACTGAGTATGAATATAATGAATGCTTTTCGCCGAATCAGTTGAGTTCCCCTCCCAACAGCTGAAAAATATGCCTTTTTGTTTACCTCTTACTGCATATTTCCCACCCGTTCCATCGGTGATACGATTTCGGTTACCCGAACTCCAAAATTCTCATCGATAACAACAACCTCGCCCTTGGCTATAAGCTTATTGTTTACCAATATATCAACCGGTTCCCCGGCCAGTTTATCGAGTTCTATAATTGTTCCTTCACCCATACCGAGAATGTCTCGTACAAGCTTTCTGGTCCTTCCGAGTTCGACGGTCATCTCCATATAGACGTCCATCAAAAGCCCGATATTCCCGGACTCCTGACCTCCGCCCTGGGCCTGCAGGTCGGGAAATTGAACCGGTTGAACATTTGCTCCACCGCCGCCTGAGCCGCCTCCGGCATTGGCCTGCTGCTGTCCCATCTGCATACCAAGAGCGGCAAACGGATCCTGTCCTCCGGCTTGGCCACCGGCCGCACCCTGGGCTCCGCCTGCTTGTCCCCCTGCTGCCTGTGCAGCTGCAGCTTGCCCGGCTCCCGCCTGTTGCGCCGCAGCTCCTTGTGCTCCGGCAGGAGCGGAACTTTGTGCTCCGGTTACCGCCTTTACCACCTGCTGTGAGTAGAGCTCTGTTACAGAGACCGGGTCGATGCCCTCAATTTGCAGCTGGTATCTCAACCTCAGCAAATCTCCTTCGGGTAAGGTTGCGTTTCCAGGATCTGTAGTCACGGCCTCAGCCGGCGAGGTCATAATGGTCGCCCCGGCCTTTTCCCCGAGAGCAGTCGTTACCGGTCCCATAACCTGAGAGAACCCTTCTCCTAGTGCGGAGAGGGCTGCATCGTTCAGCTCCACCTCTTCCTGACCCATCATCAGCCCGGCTATGGCCTGAGCAGCCGATGTTTCAATGATAAATAGATGCGGACCTGGTGCTCCTTCTGTAAAATCGAGAGATAGCATCACAAGAGAATCAGGCAGTTCGTTCCGGACTGCTTCGGAATTGCCGGTATCAATATTCGGAGATTCTACGGTAACGCTCTTCCCAACGAGCATAGAAAGATTCGATCCCTGGGATTCCTGAACATCGGAATATACATCAGTGAACTGCTGAATATCCCCATCGCTCAAACCACCAGCAGCCCCCTCGCCCGAGCCGGAGGCGTCTTGTCCGAAATCCATTCCTCCCGACCCCTGTAACAGGGCATCAATTTCATCTTGCGATAGAGAACCGTCACTCATTCTTCTTCTCCTTCTACAGCAAGTTCTTCAAATTCATCCTCTTCCATTTCTTCGAGCTTCTGAGTAATTTGAAGAGCAAGCTTGTTCTTGACTACTCCGGGCCGGCAGAGAAACTTTTCCCGATCCCCAATCTTCAACACCATTGGATCTCCGACCTTGGTGTTCCGTAACCGTATAGTGTCTCCACTTTTCAGAGAGAGCACTTCACGAACGGTCAATTCCATTTTACCGATCTCTGCAATTACCGGTACATTCACCATAGACAACCGGTCCCGAAGCAAATTCAGGTTTTCCGTAGTTGTACCACGCCGCACGGAAGAGTACCAATACTGTGCCGAAAGTTTCGAGATAATCGGTTCTATTGTGAGGTAAGGAATACAAAAATTCATCATCCCTTCGACTTCGCCAACCTTGGTTTCGAGGGTGACCAGAACAACCATTTCCGTCGGCGGCACCACCTGAGCAAACTGAGGATTCGTTTCGATCTGGCTCAACCGCGGTCGCAGGTCTATCACCTGGCTCCAGGCCTCACGCATGTTCCCGAGAACACGGACAATAATACTCTCCATAACCGTCTGTTCAATATCGGTAAGATCACGGTCTATCTTTGCTTCGTCTCCCTGACCGCCGAAAAGCCGGTCGATAATTGCAAAGGTTACCGCAGGATCGACCTCAAGAATTGCCGATCCCTTGAGAGGATCCATGTTTATGAGTGCGAGAGTCGTAGGATTTGGAATTGACCTGATAAATTCCTCGTAGGTAAGCTGATCGACGGAAGCAACATGAACGTGCACCATCGTACGCAGCTGTGCCGAAAGGGAGGTCGTAGTAAGGCGGGCAAAGGTTTCATGCATCATAGACACGGTCCGGATTTGTTCCTTCGAGAACTTGTCCGGGCGTTTGAAGTCATAGATCTTGATCTTCCGCTGATCCGCCTGCGGCTGTTGAATTTCCGTTGGTTCCTGGTCCCCGGAAGAGATCGCTGTTAATAGTTGATCTATTTCATCCTGGGATAGTACTTCCGTCATGCCTGATCGTTCCTCCTCCCAAAGGGATTGCTCAAAATTCGAATATGCTCAATTCTGTGAACAGCACCCGTTTTACTCCTTCACTTTCCAGAAAACGGTCGTTTATTATCTTCCGTATTTCAAGCTTTATGGCATCCTCATGTTCCGATCCGAGCTCCGCTGATGTTTTATTACTAAAATAGGAACGCAGAAAGTCTTTTATAATCGGGGCCTTGTTATTGATCTCGGTCTGTGTCGCCTGATCCCCTTCCTCTATCGCCAGAGCTATATTCACCATAATTGATTTCGGGGGAGTGTCCGCAGTACGAGTCCTGATATTCTGAAAGGCTTCCTCCACATAGGCGTAGGTCTTCTCCTTCACCTCCATCTGTTCCGACGCAGGCGGAGCTGCAGGAGCCTGTGTACCCTGTCCCATGTATCGAACAACCATTACCGAAACGATTACCATTACGATCAGTGCAGCAATTGCAATCGCAACAAACTTGAGAATCTTGAGAATACCGGCGGAGAGAAACCCTATTTTAGGTCCGCCGGAGCTTTCAGGCTCTTCCCCTACTTCTTCAGCGAGGCCCTCTTCAAAGCTTTGATCTTCATC
This sequence comes from Spirochaetales bacterium, assembly GCA_021736255.1. Taxonomy (GTDB): domain Bacteria; phylum Spirochaetota; class Spirochaetia; order JAIPGG01; family JAIPGG01; genus JAIPGG01. Next base: position 22,768 of record JAIPGG010000010.1, read on the forward strand.
ACCCATCGCTCTCTCCTAGCCTACTTCAAAATGTCCGTTCCATGGTTTCACCCTTAGTATAGGGCATTATAACAATATCTACCCGACGGTTATATGCTCGTCCTTCTTCAGTTTCATTGCTCATGAGCGGTCGGGTATCCGCATACCCGACTACCTCGAAATTCGATTCATTTACCCCGTAATCAACCAGGGCATGAAGCACATTATTGGCTCGGGCGGTTGAGAGCTCCCAATTGCTGTACCATTCGCCCCCGGGGTCCGTTGGCATTGCATCGGTATGCCCTTCGATTCGGAACCGATAATCGCCTTCCGTTATCTGCTCCGAGGTCAACATCGTCGAAACCTTGCGAAGCATTGGCCGGGCGGTATTAAAATCCAGCTCCGCACTGGCCGGCCGAAAAAGGGCATCCGAAGCCAGCGAGATCACCAGACCCCGCTCGTCCACGGTTATCCTCACCTTCTCAGACTCAACTTCCGGCTGAAAAAGAGAAACGGCTTTCCGCTTTGCCTCATCCAGCGCCCGCCCGGTGTCCATAGATGGAAGAGACTCAACCGTATTCCCCAGTTCCACGAGCTTGCCTTCCTGAAGGGTGTTTCCACCGGACATTATACCGATTCCCTGAAAAGCCGAGAGTATGATACGCAGTTTATACCCGTCTATGGTAGCGGTTGTAAACATGAGAACGAAAAAAGTGAGAAGAAGCGTTACCATGTCTCCATATATCTGGAGCCATTCAGCAACACCCTCTTCTCGTTTTTTTTCTTTCTTCGGCCTCGGCATTCCTTACCTGCTCCTATTCCCTGGCCCCTGATTCCATGCGGGCCGCTTCACGGCGGTCCGGCGGCAGGAATGCAAGGAGTTTTTCCTCGAGAATTCTGGGATTGTCTCCCGACTGAATTGAAAGAATTCCTTCTACCACGATCTCTTTGACCAGAGCCTCGGATTTGTCCCGGTCTTCGAGTTTTGTTTTTATCGGTATGAGAACCAAGTTCGCAAAAACTGCTCCATATAGGGTGGTAATCAAAGCAACAGCCATGTTGATACCAATAGCAGACTGATCACCACCGAGATTTTTCAACATACCGATCAATCCGATAAGGGTACCGATCATTCCGAAGGCAGGTGCTATCTTTCCCCACGTGTCAAAAAAGGAGATGCCGATTTCATGGCGCTCCTGTATCTTGTTGAGTTCATTGTACATGATACTCCGAATAATGTCAGGATCGTTTCCATCAACAACCAGCTGGATACCCCGCTGCATGAACTCCTCGTCTACTTCGCTGATGTCGTCCTCGAGTGCCAAAAGTCCCTCGCGACGGGCTTTTTCGGAAAAGGTTACCAACTGTTGTATATATTTCTCTTCCTGATAACTCGGTTCGTTCAATGCGATGTTGATAAACTTCATTGCACCCAACACCCTGCTGAGGGGGTTGGCAACCATCATTGCAGAAAGAGACCCGCCTATTACGACGAGAAATGAAATAGGCTCAATAAATGTGGCTACACCGGTCCCGCTGAGCATAATAGCCATGAGAAGCAATGCTCCACCGAGTCCGACACCACCTAATGTTCCAAGATCCATACCTATTCCTCGTTTTTAAAACTCCCGATCTGACTGCGGTATTGTATGATTCTATCATACAACGACTGGTAGTCTTCCTTGACTACCAGTCGTTTACCGGAAAGCATCACAAGCGTCGTATCGGGGTTGCTTTCGATGTATTCGATCTGATGCGGATTCACGTAATAGCTCCTCCCATCAAGTCTGGTTACCTCAATCATTTACCGTCATACTACTCCTATTACCGTTTGAGTGTTAAGAGTTCCTGTAACATCTGGTCCGAAGTCTGGATCGTCCTTGAGTTGGCTTGAAAACCGCGCTGAGTAACGATCATGTCGGTAAACTGTTCGGCCAAATCTACATTACTCATCTCCAGTGATCCCGCCACGATCTTGCCTTTTCCTGCAACTCCTGAGGGTGCGATGTCCGCTACGCCGGAATTATTCGTTTCTACATAAGTACTTTCCCCGGCTTTCTCGAGGCCTCCGGGATTGGTAAAACTCGCCATTGCTACCTGGCCGAGCGGGCGATTCGTCCCGTTCGAAAATACACCGGTTATTATTCCGGACTGGTCTATCTTGAAGGTTTCCAGATAGCCCATGGGATATCCGTTCTGTTCAAAAACCTTGGTGGAACTCTTTTCGGCAAACTGAGTAACCGTATCAACCACACTTCCTACCTCACCAAGATTCATGCTGAAGTTCTGCCGCACTGCTTCTCCACCCTCAGGAACGAAGGCGGAAGGAACATCAAAACCGACCTGCACATTCAGATCCCCTTCATTCAGTGTATCGCCCTGAGCGTCGGTAACCGCTTGAAGTGTTCCGAGATTGTCGAAATCAAGAAAGAAGGTATTCGTGTCGTTGTTTTCTTCTCCGATTTCTATCTGGGTATTTGTTTCCGCCTCGCCCTCAGGGTCGATGGAAACCTCCGCCTGCCACCGGTTGTTTACGCCGGGTACCCGGGTAAAATCGACCTGCAGGGTATGAACATCACCGAAGGCGTCATATACATCAAAACTGGTAGACCAGGTACCCTCCTGAACAGCCCCTGGACCGGCACCGCCGGGAATAACCGGGGTCCGTTTATCGAGATTACAGGCAAGGTTAACCTCGGTTGTTTCTGCGGCCGGGTCCTTGCTTCCAACCGGGATTACCAGATCTCCGACACTGTCGGATGTATTAATCACTGCTTCACCGTCTACGGTTTCCGCCTGCCAACCCTGCACACGCATACCGTTGGAAGGATTTACCAGAGTACCGTTCTCATCGAGCCCGAAGGCCCCGGCCCTGGTATAGAATTCTTTTTCTCCGGACTGCATGACGAATAACCCGTTCCCCTGAACAGCAACATCAGTCATAACGCCTGTTGTCTGAAGCGAGCCCTGCGTATGAATCGTATCGATGGAGGCAACCTGCATTCCCAGACCTACCTGTTTCGGATTGACGCCGCCTACCTCATCGGTAGGGCTGGCTGCACCCGCCATAGTCTGTGAAAGCATATCCTGAAAATTGACCCGGCCCTTTTTGAAACCAATGGTATTTACATTTGAGATATTATTACCAATGACATCCATCCGGGTTTGATGATTCTGCAGTCCGGAAACACCGGAATATAATGATCGCAACATATCAGCTTCCTCCTTATTTCCTTATCCGAACTACTTGGTCGATACCGTAGCGTTTTCCGTTCACATGAATCTCGGGATTCTTCCCGGTACCCACCTCTTCGACAATTCCGCTTATGATTCGATTGCCTGAGCTAACATCAACCGTTCGATTCAAAAGCCCGATTGCCCTGTCGGAAGCCATCATCCCCGCCAGCTCTTCAAAATTAGAGCTAATATTATTCATCTGTTCGAGACTGGAGAACTGAGCCATCTGGGAGATAAACTCCTTGTCCTCCATCGGCTTGGTGGGGTCCTGGTTCGTCAGCTGGGTCAGTAGAATTTTGAGAAAATCATCCTTTCCCAATTCCTGCTTGGCTACCCTGCCGTTTTGTTTGAACGAAGCATTGATGTTGTTGACCTGTGCTTCGAGTTTAGCCCGTTCTGCTCCGTTCATCATGAACATTTCATCCATAGCTGCTACACCTTCTTCCTCAGATTACCAGATTTACTCTGCCTTCGTTCCCCACCCAGTTAAACGATGCAAGTTCTTCTATTTGTTCGAGCCGGCGGTAATAGGGGTTTTTCCCCTTCTGCTGCCGATCCCGTCCATTCCCTGTTTGGCCGTCCTCAACCGAAACATCGAGATCCGTTGTTTCGAATCCCTCGTCCCGGAACGATTTCTGCAAAGACGAAATATTCTGCTCGAACGCCTCGCGTACACTAGGATTATCGACCAGAATTCGTCCGCTTATATGATTATCCTGCAGATGCAGCTGTATTCGTACCTGACCGAGTTGTTCCGGCTTGAGTACAAGCCTCATCTCGCCGGAATCGGCGGATTTCAGCACGATCCGCGCCTGCCGCACAATGTCCTTCGCCCCGCCTTCTTCGAGCTGCCGGGACAGCATCTGTCCAAAGCTCCCCTGCCGTGTGCTGCCGGTTTTTGCAGAATCACCTGCAGCGTTCGTACCGCTGGTACTCTGTTGGAATTTAAAAACCAGAGCTGAATCGTCGCCGTTATCTTTGCCGCCTGAAGCAGACTGATCGCCGCTGTGTTCCGCGCCGTTTCCTGCTGCTTCTCCGGCGTTTCTTAGATCGAATACTACCGTTCGTTCAGCTGACGAGCCGGCCCTGCGGCTGCCGCTCTGCTCTTCTCCTGCCGGCTGCCGGCCGGTGCTCTGCGAGGCTGCTTCCTTTACTTGCGGGGTTTGTGCTTCTCGAGTCTTTTGCTGCTCGGCTTCCGATGCGAGAGAACGGGCGATATGTGCCTGTTCTTTTCCTGCCTCGGCTGCATCAGCATCAAGTTCCGACTCAGACTCTTCGCTGCTTTTGTTGTCGTTACGGGAAGCCGGTTCTTGAACAATCTTTTCGGAGGCTTCGCTGTCTTCCTCTTTCGCTGCCGCCTTGTCCTGTGCAATTTCTTCGGCAGAAGGTCCTTTTTCGTTTCTGCTTTTCTCTGCTGCAGAGGCAGCATCAGTTTCTTTATCTTCACCGTTTTCAGCAGAGCTTCCTTCCACCGAAGTATTCTCTGTATCCGTTCGGAATTCGCCGGCCGATTTGGACTCTCGGGCATTTTCACTTTTTACTGCCCCGTCTTTTACCTTCGTTTCTCCGGAATCTTCCCGGCTGCTTTTCTCAGATTGTTCGGCTGATTCCCCGGATTCCGTCTTCTCGTTATCTTCGGACCGCGCCTTGCCGGTCTGCTTTTCTGCGTCCTTGGAACGGCGGAGCTCATCACTCCGAGCCTGTTCGTTTCGCCTGGTGTTCTCTGCGGCCTTTTCGGTGTCGTCGGCAGTCCTCCGGGCACCCCCTGCTGAGCGTTGTGAATTCTCTTGAATGCGTTGATTTTTGTCTGCGTATCTTCGTGCATCCTCAACGGAGGAGTCTTTTCTGCTTTGCAGCATTCGCTCAAAGGCCCCGGGATCCTGCATTGAAGCGGGACGAGTCGTCTTTGACCCGCTGTGGGTTTCCTCGATCCGTGTAGTGGTTAATGCTGCTATGGCTGCTTCAGCCAAATGCTTCCTCCTGCATTATCTCTGCGGGGTTTCCGCCATTCTCCGCTGTATCTGTGCCGCTCTATCCGGCTTCATCAGTGAAAGCCAGAAAGCTACGACCGACTGTTCTCCTGCCTCCCGGGCCAACCGTTCGGATTCTCGAAGAACAGCTACAACATCCTGCACCGCCATATTATTCATGATTTCGACGGCATTCTCCGGGGGCATTCCCCCAAGGTATTGTGCATTCTGCACAATATTTGCTCTTTTATTGTCGTACTGTTTTACCCGCTCATTAAAGGATTTTTCCCGTTCAGCCAAAGAAGCCTCGCGCTCCTCCAGTTTTTGGCGCAATTGGAGTAATTCGTCCTCTCGTTCATCCAGAGCGGCTTCACGCTCTTCGAGCTCATCCAGACGGCGGTCTATGGCTTCCTCTTGTTTCTTCACCCGTTCCCGTTCGAGTAAAAGGGGTTCGGCCGTATCCTCCACTTGGGTGCGGGTATCGATTCCCACCAATTCCAATACCGGGGCGGCCTGGTCCTTGACATCTATAAACCCAAGATAATCCAGGAGGAGAGCACCTCCGCCGGCAAGTGCAATAACAAGAAGCAGCATGAGCAGGATTCTCAAAAAAGCACTACGTACCGCCATATTCCGTCCTCCCCCGCTGAGATTCACGGGCAGCATTCGAATCGTCGGTTTCAAAGGCCTCTATGCGCAGCTGCTCCTGATAGTATGTTTCTTCTTTGCGTTCACGATACTTTTCCAGTACCTTCCTCTCCTTGGCCACTTCGAGGTATTGTTCTCTTACTTCATCTCGATCGAGCTCTCGCTGGGCCAGTTCCGTTTGCAAGTTACTCACCTCTGTTTCCAATCTGGCAAGATAGATCTCGTAATTTCTGAGCATAACCGGATCGGTGCCTGTTCTCTGAAATCGTTCGCTGAAACGCTTCCTTCGTTCCCGGTTCAATTCATCGATCCGCCGTTCGAGCCTGAGGCAGATCCCGCTGATTTCCGCCATCTTGAGTTCCCACTCCCGTTCCCGGTAGCGGCGAAGCTCAAGCAGCGGTTCAAGTCTGAACCGAAACCTTTGCATCGGTCAGTTCCTCCTCGTCGATCTTCAGGCCGGCAATTGATGCTGCCCACCTCATGGTCTCTACAAAATCCGTACGCTCTTCTACCCGCTGAGTCAGAAAATCATTGAGGTCATCAATCTTTTCGATAGCCTCATCGATTTTCGGATCCGAGCCCTTCACGTAAGCTCCCACATTTATCAAATCTTCGGCTTCAGTGTAGACAGCCAGATATTTGCGCAGCTGGTTTATTACTTCCATCATCGTCGGACCGGTTATCTTCGGTGCAAGACGTGATACTGATTCGAGAACATCCACCGCCGGGTAATGGGCACGCTGGGCAAGCCGCCGGCTGAGTACAAGATGGCCGTCCAGAATACCCCGCACCGCATCGGATACCGGTTCATTCATATCGTCCGCATCCACCAGAATCGCGTAGAACCCGGTAATCGTTCCCTTATCCGAGGTTCCGCAGCGCTCGAGAAGTTTCGGAAGGGTCGAAAAAACCGATGGTGTATAACCGCGGGTTGCATTGGTCTCTCCTACCGCCAAACCGATTTCCCGCTGTGCCCTGGCGAACCTAGTTACCGAATCGAAAAGAAGCATTACATCCGATCCTTGATCGCGGAAATACTCCGCTACGGAAGTTGCTACATACGCACCACGGATACGTGCCAGCGGCGGAGAATCCGAACCGGAAACAACAACGATAGAACGCTTGAGCCCCTCTTCCCCGAGATCATTCTCGATAAACTCTCTCACCTCCCGGCCGCGTTCACCGATGAGGGCTATGACGTTCACATCAGCTTGAGTGTTCCTGGCAACCATTCCCAGAAGTGTCGATTTTCCAACCCCGCTGCCGGAAAAGATACCAAGACGCTGTCCCTTTCCAACCGGCACCAGGGAATCGATCGATCGGATGCCGGTCACCATGCGTTCGGCTATTCTCTTCCGGGTAAGCACATCCGGTGATTGACCCACGGCAGGATAGTGCAGAGCAGAGCCTACATCTCCCTTTCCGTCTATGGGCCGGCCCATTCCGTCGATCACGCGGCCGAGCAGCCTCTCGGAAACCGGAACACTGAGGCGCTCGCCCATGGCAATCACAATACATCCGACTTGAATGCCCTCCATACTGCCGAAAGGCATGAGCTGCACCACCTGATCGTGGAGTCCTACGACCTCGGCCCACACCACACCTTCTCCGCGGGGTACGAGGATCTGGCAGAGTTCACCGATTTCGGTCTGGGGTCCTTTGCTTTCGATCATCAGACCGAGCACTCGAGTTACCTCGCCGGTAAACTTGATCGGATCCATTGTTTCGAGAATTGACTGGTATTTGTCAAAAAGGCTCACGTCCCCTCCCCGGACGATCCGCCCCGGCAAACGATGCCGGAAACGGTTATCCTGTTCCTGTTCCTGTGCCGGATCCTGCTCCGGTATTCGTCGTAATCGGTTGCTGTTCGAGGATCTTCTCCTCGATCTCATGGAGCTGACTGGATATCCTGGCATCTATTTCGCCGAAATCGGTCTCGACGATACATCCGCCCTTGTCGACAGTTGAATCTTCCATAACAGTTACCGATTTCACCTTCTCGACCATCTGCATAAAATCTTTGGTATGCTCGGTGGTTAATTTTAGATCTGCGAGATTCACACGTATTACCACGTCTCCGCGGGTCTTCATCTTCCGCAAAGCCTGAATGACATTGTTGATAACCACATTCTTCTGATTCTCGGAGATTACCTTTACGACCTTCTTGGCTATCAAGAGAACCAAATTAACCAGCTGGGTCTCTGATTCGTCGATAATCCGGCCGCGTTTTTCGATAACCTTACTGAGGATTACCTGGAGACGCTCAACCAGGCGCTGGACCTCCTGCTCTCCGGAGGAATAGCCCTCTTTCCTGCCCTCTTCGTATCCTTCGCTGTAGGCGTCTTGCCGGATGCCCTCCGCCTTTTCTTCGGCCTCGGCAACAATGCCCTCAGCCTTTTGACGTGCCTCGTTTTCGATTCGGCGGGCCTCTTCCTCCGCTTCGCGCTTTGTTGCAGCCGCCTGATCGTTCTTCCGTTTGACCTCGTCAAAGGCCTGTTGCCGGGCATCTTCTACAATCGCTTCGGCCTGCTGCTGAGCCTCCTCGACCATCCTGGCCTTTTCCTTTTCCCAGCCGGCCTGAAAGGCTTCCGCCTCTCGGCGCAGATCATCGGCGGTAGGCCCGGTATATTCCTCTACCTCTTCGACTTCCTCGGGTTCGGGTTCTTCGAAAACCGGAGGCTCGATTACTACCTTTTCGTCATTGACCTTGATTTCATTCGAACGAAATACATTTTTGGCCACGTCAATACCTCTTCATCATACTCATTCCTGCCGTGTATACAGCATCCGGTCAGACGATCAGTTCATCCTCGCCGGCACGGGCAACAATAATTTCGCCGGCATCCTCGAGTTTCCTGATAATTGCAACAATCTTCTGCTGGGCTTCTTCGACGTCCTTGAGTCTGATCGGACCCATATACTCCATGTCCTCTTTGAGCAGGTTCGCCGCTCGTTTGGACATATTCGAAAAGATCTTGTCCTGAACCTCGCTGTCTACAGACTTGAGAGCCTTGGCCAATTCCGAGGTATCTACTTCCCGCAGAACCTTCTGGATCGCCCGGTTGTCCAGCATAACAATGTCTTCGAATACGAACATCCGCTTCTTGATCTCTTCGGCAAGCTCCGGATCGTCTTCTTCGAGTGCTTCAATAATGGATTTCTCGGTAGACCGGTCGACCAGGTTGAGGATCTCGACGATACTCCCCACCCCGCCGGCGGAGGTATAATCCTCCGAAGAGAGGGATGAGAGCTTTTTCTCCAACACACGCTCGACCTCGCGGAGGGTCTCCGGCGAGGTCCTGTCCATCGTGGCGATCCGCTTCGAGACATTCGACTGGATATCGTGAGGCAGACTCCCGAGGATCACAGAGGACTTCTGTGGTTCCAGATATGCCAAAATCAAGGCAATCGTCTGGGGGTGTTCCTGTTGAATAAAGTTCAACAGATGAGTTGGATCCGTCCTCCTGATAAAATCAAACGGCCGCACCTGCAGAGAACTGGTAAGGCGATTGATAATATCTACCGCCTTCTGGGAACCAAGAGATTTCTCCAAAAGCTCACGAGCATAATCGATTCCACCGGAAGAGATGAAATCCTGAGCCATCATGAGTTCCTGGAATTCCTGCAGCACCTTGTCCCGGTCCTCCGGTTCAACGCTCTCCAGACGGGCTATCTCGAATGTCAGTGCTTCGATCTCGTCTTCCCGTAAGTGCTTGAATATTTCAGAGGAGATTTCGGAACCCAGGGTTACCAAAAAGACAGCTGCTTTCTGTCTTCCGGATAAATCCTTCCGAGTTGCGTGCCCACCCTTTTTCTGTGATCCTCCGCCTGCCTGCTGCTGTTGCTGCTGCTGTTGTTGTGTCTGGGCGGCTCCACCTTTCGCTTTGGCCATATCCTACTCCTCCGCAAGCCAAGTCCGGATCAACTGGGCCACATCCTCGGGGTGTTCCCGAGCCATATTTATCGCATTCTCCTGAAGTTCCATTCGCGCCCGGTCTTCTACGGACATCTCGACTTCTACGCCCTCTTCCTCAGCACTCTTGAGGGCGGCCTCCCGCATCGCCTGATGCTGTCTGGCCAGTTCCTCTTCGCGCTGGCGCCTTCTGCGCTCCAGTTCCTTCGAAATGAAACGGAAAATCACAAAGGCGACAATAATGATACCGACGCCAATTAGAGAATAGATCAAGATCTGCCTGATTTGCGCACGACGCCGGTAAACGGCATCTTCTTCTAAAAACTGTTTGGTTCGATCAAACTGGAGATGTTCCACGGTCACCGAATCCCCGCGGGTCGGATCGTAACCGATTGCGTGTTCTACGAGGGTGGCCGCTTTTTGCAGAGCCTCTTCGCTCACCGGTGTATATTCCCGCTCTATGCTTCCATCATCGGTCAAAACCGGATTACCGTTTTCATCATACTTCTTCTTCCAGATTCCGTCGATGGCAACACCCGTCGTAATCCGCTCTACCTTCCAGGGGCTTTTCTCTTCAACGATATTTCTGGTGTTCACCACCTCGTTTTGTGTCATAGAGTCCCGGTTGTACTTACCCACTAGGTTGTCGAGGTCCTTGTATGCAGGCGGAGTCTGTCCTTCCTGTCCGGGAGGTCCCTCGGGATTGAATCCGGTCCCCTCGAATTTTTCGGTATCCGTAGCCTTCGATATGGTAATCGAAGGGACAACCTCTGTCTCGTTATACGGTGTTTCCGGATTATCCGGCGTCATAGTGATAGGATAATGCTCTTCGGTTTCCACCTTTTTCTTGCTGAAATCCAGGGATATATCGAGATTGATGATCTCTACCCGGTCTTCGCCGAAAATCTGCCGTAATGCGGTGATGATGGAATGCTTGTACTGTGCCTCCAGATTGCGGACGGTTTTCATCTCCCGCTGGGCAAGCTCGAGCCGATCGACATCCTCCATTCCCGTAAAATCATTGAGAACGATCCCGCGATGGTCGGTGATGGTAATATTTTCTTCGCTGAGTCCCTCTACGGCAAACTTGATGATCTTTTCGATTCCCTGGATCTTATTCTTGTTTTCTAGTATGTCCGAGCCGGGACGGGGAGTTATAATCACCGATGCCGTTACCGGATTCTGGTCTTCCGCAAAAAGGGTCCGTTCCGGAATAACCAAGGATACACTTACCGCATCGATGTCATCCAGGGCGAGAATATGCTGTTCAAGAGCACCGGTAATCGCCCGGCGCAGATTCACATCCCGTTCGAAATCGGTAAGGGTCCACCGTTCTACATCGAAGATGGCCCAGGGATCGGTTTCCTGTGGTATCAGATCTTCCCGGATCAATATCGAACGGAGTCGGCGGGCCTCGGCCTCATTCTCTATCATGATCCTGTTGTCAGCAGTTATCTGATATTCAGCCCCCTCTCGATCGAGTGTTGTAACTATCTTGTTGAGGCGAGCCTCATCGGTAATAGGAACACCGATGAGCTGTTCCATAGTCGGTGCTGCACTCATGCCGACCATCATAAAGAGCCCAATCAAGGCGCCCGCAGCAATAGCGACGAATATCGCCTTCTGTACGGTCGACCACTTGGACCAGAGTGTCTTAAGCTGGCCGAAAAACTTTTTCAACCAATCGTTCATGTCCCCTCCCAGTCTGCGGTATCGTTCCCCTTAGGGATACCGAATCATCATCATATTCCAGCCTGTTCCTATCGAGTAGACAGGATGTTCTTGTAAGCCTGAACCGACTTTTCGACGATTTGTTTGGTCATCGAAAGGCTTGTCGAGGCCTTTGCCTGAGCAATGGTAAGATCATGGGGATCCACGCTTTCGGGATCCGTGATCATTTTCTGTGACATCGATGTGACATTCTGCTGCAAATCATTCACCTGCCCCAGCGTATTGAGCAGTAAAGCCTGAAACCCGCCTTCCTTTCCGGGGGCGATATTGGCTTCCGTTTGCCTCGCACGATTGAAATGAAGCGGGTTCGTCCTGTTCAGAGAGATCATGTCACCGGAAACATGGCTTGGTGCAAATATATTCATTCAACCCTACCTCCCGATCTCAAGCGCTTTGAGAAACATCGATTTTGAACCGTTTACCATGGCAACATTCGCCTCATAGGAACGGGAGGCGGATATCATGTCGACCATTTCGTCTACGGTATTCACATTGGGATATTCCACGTAGCCCTCCCGGGGGCCGGTCTTGATGGCATCTGGATGAGTCGGATCGTAAACCAACCGAGGTTCGGAATCCATATCCTTCTCTATCTCGGCTATCCTTACTCCCTTCCCTATCTTGTTCTGCAGGTGTTCAGGAAGAAAGGGGCTCTTCCAATACGGCTGCTCCACCCGCGGGCGAAAGACTGCTCTGCTCCGGCGGAAGGGACCGCCTTCTGTAGTACGGGTAGTGTTCACATTCGCCAGGTTATTCGCGATCACGTCCATCCTGGTGCGCTGGGCCGTCAAGCCCGAGGATGCAATATTAATTGAACTGAATAATCCCATTTATTTCCTCCTACTGCAGGACCATGTTGATCTGTGAGAATTGATGCCGAACCGACTGTGTCAACGTCTGATAGAGCAGCTGATTCTCGAGGGAATGCATCATCTCTTCTTCAATATCCACGTTGTTCCCGTTGTTCTTCGATGTTGTCAAATAATCGAGTTGGACCCGTGGCTTCACGTTTTGGTAACTTACCGGCCGATTGAAGGGAATATGCTTGGGATGAGTCAAAAACCCCTCCATTTTTTTCTTGTTCTCCGAAGCCAGAGCCCGGCCGAGCTCTGATTCGAAGTTGACATACTGACGCTTGAAGTTGGGGGTATCAGAGTTTGCAATATTATTGGCAATCACCCGACGCCTCAGAAGCGACACATCCATTGATCGATGCATTATGTCGAGGTTTTTGCCGAAACTGTTATTCAGAAACATAGTTCCTCCTTAGACCTGGTCCCTCTGTTTCTCTTATCGTCAGTAATAGATGCCTGTCTTAGGATTTTCCCCGCACGCGGAGCCTCTCTCCGGGGGTAAGTCCACAGAGAGGTCTGATTAAAGGATATAGCGCGAAACATCCTGGTCCTCCACAACATCCTGCAGGCGTTCTTCAACGTATTCTGCGGTAATCGGTATCTCCTGACCCTTCAGATCCGGTGCATCGAAAGAGATATCCTCGAGCAGGAGTTCGAGTATTGTATGCAAACGCCGCGCGCCGATATTCTCGGTCCGATTATTCACATTCGCCGCAATTTCAGAAATTTTTTCTACAGACTCATCGGTAAACTTAATCGTCACCCCTTCGGTCTGAATCAAGGCAACATACTGTTTGGTCAATGCGTTTTCCGGCTGGGTCAGAATTTTTTTGAATTCCTCTGCATTCAGAGCATCGAGTTCTACCCTGAGGGGGAACCGTCCCTGAAGTTCGGGTATCAGATCCGAGGGTTTGCTCATGTGAAAAGCCCCCGCTGCAATAAAGAGTATATGAGAGGTGTCCACCATTCCATATTTGGTATTTATGGTGCTTCCCTCGACAATAGGCAGAATGTCCCGCTGTACTCCCTCCCGGGAAACATCTCCCCCTGTTCTTCCTTCTTTCGCAGCCACCTTATCGATTTCATCGATAAATATGATACCCGAATCCTGAACCCTGTTCCGGGCGATCTCCGACACACGATCAGTATCGATAAGTTTCCCCATCTCTTCGCCGAGCAAAATCTCCCGGGCCTGATTGACGGTTACCCGTTTTTTCTTTTTCTTTCCTCCGAAGAGGTTGTTGAAACCCCCGAGATTGATTCCCATATCCTCGAGGGAAGTTCCGGAAAAAATCTCGAAGGCGGGGCCGCTGTTTTGGGAAATCTCGACTTCTACTTCCTTGTCGTCGAATTTCCCCTCCCGAAGCATCTTTCGAAACTTTTCCCGTGTCTCGCTCTTGCTTTCCTCTCTTTCGGCAACCTGGAAACCGGCAGGCAGTTCCCCCTGCTGTGGTTCTTGATCCCGCTTTTTGCCGCCGGGAAGCAGGAGATCGAGCAGAGCTTCTTCGGTCCGCTCTTTCGCTTCCTCTTCAACCTCTTTCTGCATCTCCTGCCAGACCATATTGTATGCAACCGAGACAAGGTCGCGTACCATGGCTTCTACATCCCTTCCTACATAGCCAACCTCCGTGTATTTGGTTGCTTCGACTTTAATAAAGGGAGCATGATACAGCTTCGACAACCTGCGGGCTATCTCGGTTTTTCCTACTCCCGTAGGACCGATCATAATGATGTTTTTCGGAGCGACCTCATCCTTCAATGCTTCGGGCAAAAGCCGACGGCGGGACCTGTTGCGCAGGGCAATAGCAACCGCTTTTTTCGCTTTCTCCTGCCCTATAATATATTTGTCGAGCTCACTCACTATTTCTCGTGGAGTCATTCCATCCAGGGTTTTCGTCTCTTCATCACTCATTCTATCTCCTCCACGGCAATATCGTTGTTTGTATAGATACAGATCTTCGAGGCTATCTCCATCGAGCTTTCGACAATCTCTCGGGCGGAGAGATCCGAGGCCCTCAGGTATGCAAGCGCTGCGGCATAAGCAAAATTCCCTCCGGATCCAATGGCAATCACACCGTCTTCCGGCTCGACTACATCACCATTTCCTGAAACCAGAAAGGTTTTTTCACAATCAGCAACCAAAAGCATTGCCTCCAGGCGCCGAAGCACCCGGTCTGTTCTCCATTCCTTGGCCAGTTCTACCGAAGAACGGGTCAAATCGCCGGAGTATTCCTTTATCTTTCCTTCGAACCGCTCGAAGAGCGTGAAGGCATCGGCTGTGGCACCGGCAAAACCGACGAGGATCTTTCCGTCATATATGGTCCTCACTTTCCGTGCATTCCCTTTCATAACTGTTTCGCCGAGGGTTACCTGTCCGTCACCGGCCATAGCTGTTTTTCCGTCCCGTCGAACGGCAATAATTGTTGTTCCGTGAAAATTCGTCATTCTTTCCTCCTCGATGAACCATGTGGATGGGCATCCCGATAGACCTGCTTCAGCCGTTCGATACCGACATGGGTATAGACCTGAGTTGTAGACACGCTTTCATGCCCCAACAGTTCCTGAACAGTGCGGATATCCGCCCCGTTATCCAAAAGATGAGTTGCAAAACTGTGCCGCAGGGTGTGCGGTCCAGCTGTTTTCAGAAGCCCTGCCGCCGACATCCTCCGCCTCAGAATATAAAAAACACCCCGGCTTCCTATTCGCCGGCCTCGCTGATTCAGAAACAGAGCCGGCATTGCATCAGGATCGACCCGATCGACCCGCTGAGGCCGTTCGTCCAGATACCTCCGGAGAATATCCAGCGACCGTTCACCGAGAAACACCTGGCGCTGCTTGTTTCCCTTGCCGGTAACCCGAACGGTTCCGCGTTTGAGATCAATATCAGTAATATTAATTGCGACCAGCTCCGCTACTCGGCACCCGGTAGAATAGAGAAACTCAAGAATACAGCGGTCTCTGATAGACCAAAATCCGTTTTCCTGAATGCTATCGATCAATGTATCGATCTCTTCCTGGAAAAAGACCGCCGGCAACCGGCTTTTTTCATGTATTCCCCGCTGCCCATCCAACGGGTTCGTCTCTATCTTACCACTTCGGCGGGCGAAATCATAGAAGCTCCTGACCGCAGAAAGGTTCCTGTTTATTGTCCTTTCGGAAAGCTGTTTTCTTGAAAGTTCGGCAATGTAGGCACGCACATCCCGCAGGCTTTCGGCGCCTATTTCTACACCACGACCGTCGAGAAAACCTCTGTAGGATTCCAGATCATGACGATATGCCCGGACGGTTGCCGGAGAAAGGTTTTTAATACTGCTCAAATATTCTAGATATTCATGCACCATATCGTTCCCGTTTTTCATCCGCTTCATTTGCCTGCCCTTCTTCATAGCCGAGCTCCAGCTCGAGCTGATGTGCAATATCTTTGCCGGATTTCGGCGGCACAGCCCGTCCGGCCGCAGCATTATTGCCGAGCCATTGCCGGGCTATCTCGCTCACACTGCGAATTCCATCGGCACCTGCAAAGAGGAGCCGCCTGCCGCCCAATCCCGGGATCCCTTCGCTCCCCTCTCGATGAACAAAAACATCCCGCCCTTGATCAACAGCGAAGTCACAGGTGATGAGCGCACCGGAGTTCTCCGGGGCCTGGACGAGCAACACCCCCCTGCTCATACCGCTGATGATCCGGTTCCGGGCGGGAAAACGATACTTCATCGGAGGAACGCCGGGCATGTACTCGCTGAGCACTCCGCCGCCGGTTTCGAGCATTCGTGCCGCTGCTCGCCGGTGCGCCTTCGGATACAGCATGTCGATCCCGCTGCCGAGGACAGCCAGCGTCATTCCCCCGGCATCGAGGCAGCCTGTGTGGGCATTCACATCGATCCCAAAGGCCAGGCCCGAAACCACCGGCAACCCAAGCTCCGCCGATTCGATACCGGAGCGATACCCCGCCTGACGGGCCACGGAGCTCGGCCGCCGTGTACCGACCACAGCAAGGGACGGAACCGACTGATTCGGAAGAGAGCCCCTCAGAAACAAGAGAAACGGCGGGTCGTAAATCTCCCGCAGAAGAGGAGGATACTCCGGATCATCAAGGCCGATCACCCGAGCGTTTATTTGTTCGAGTGCTCGCACGGCCCTTTCCGCTCTGTCTACAGCAGTCCGTCCGGTTTCAGCACGGGTTTCTCCGTCGATTTCCGGACGGTGCCGGCTTCCTGAAATCCGGAGGATATCCCCTTTGCCGAGTGATTTGAGAGAAACTCCTCTCCGGCAGGAAGCGAAAAGCCTTTCTTTTTCCGCAGTAGAGAGGAACGAGAAGCTGTGAACAGCAAGAAGAAGAACGAGTCTATTCTTCATAGTAGCCTCCCAGAAGGCTGTTCCGGTTTGAAGCAGCCTGGATCCTGTCTTCCTTCTCCTTGGCGTTTTTTTCTAGGTATTCGTATTCGTCAACGGCCTCTTCAATTCTCCCCTCTTCGACCAGTGAGCGGGCCAGAACAAAACGAGCTTTATCGTGACTGCTGTCGTTCGCAAGAACCCGACGAGCGTACTCGATAGCGGCCTCGGAATCACCGATTTCAAAAGCATAAAGAACGGAAAGGCCATAGAGGGCATCGAGATACCGAGGGCTGATCTCGATTGCACGCTGATAATACTTTTCCGCCTGGTTGACGTATTCTTCCTTTTGTTCGCCGACGGGGTAACCCTTGGCAAGACGGGCACTGCAAATACCGGCGTTGTAGTAAAGGGTCGGATTTTCCGGGAAATAATAAAAGGCTTCGCGGAAAGCCTCGAGAGCCGGACCGAACATGCCTCGTTCCATAAAACGGGTTGCAATGAGGTTATAATACCGGCCGATTTTATCAACACGTTCGACGGTCTGTTCCACCTCTTCCTGCAGCTCCCGGATACTTTTTCTGAGCTCTTGGGTATCAAGTTCTTCTTGGTCGGTTCCGAATTCCGAAGCCTCGATTTCCTTCATAGCATTAAGATCCCGTTCGACCCGTCTGTCGCATGAGCTGAAAACCAGCAAAAGCGAAACACTCACCAACACAGCCGCTGTTACCGTCCGCGCAGACCGGAACCTCCCGGGTTTGTCTCTTCGGAAAAAATTTTCTGTACGAACGGTCATCGTTTTCATATTTATCCCCGCGGATGGAACTCCTTATGTCTTCGCTGCAGCGATTCTCCGTCGAGATGCGTGTAGATCTGAGTAGTGCTGATATCCGCATGCCCTAAGAGTTCCTGCACCGATCGCAGATCCGCTCCGCCCTGTAAAAGATGAGTGGCAAAGGAATGGCGCAGGGTATGGAGCTTCGCATCTACTCCCGCCCGAGCGGCCGCTTCCTTGAAACGCTTCCACATCCCTTTTCTGCTCAGAGGCTTTCCGAGCCGGTTCACAAAAATCTCATCGACCGGTCTTTCCGCTTTTATCAGTCGAGGGCGCCCTTCAGTCAGGTATCGCTGCATCCACGCCAATGCTTCATCACCGAGGGGAACCAACCGTTCTTTATCTCCCTTCCCTATGATGCGCACGACACCCTCTCTCAGGTGGATCCGGTCCATCCGGAGAGAAGCCGCCTCCGAAACCCTGAGCCCGGCTGAATAGATCAACTCGAACAGGGCTCTGTCGCGAAGGCCTGAGGGGCTTCCGGTGTCAATAGCCGCTAAAAACTTTTCCACTTCCTCGATATCCAGAACATCGGGAATGCGTTTGGCGGTATGCGGCGTTTCTATCTGTTCGAGGGGGTTGTTTTCCAGATTCTCTTCGAGCATCTGGAAATGGAAAAAGGAACGGAGTGCACTCATCGACTTGGCAATGGTTCTTTGGTCAAGACCGGATTTCTGCCGCATTACGAGGTAATCCAAGACATCGGCCGGCCGGAGCTCGGGAATATCCGTTTCGATCTCTTCGAGGTGTCCGAGAAACACTCTCACTTCCCGGCCGTAGGTCTCTACGCTCCCCTCGGAAAGATGGAGCTCGGCTCTGAGATAATCATCGAATGCCTTTGCTGTATCGACTAACTGCTTCACCCTTATCCTCGCTGTGCTAGTGGTCTCCACCGGCTTCCGCATATCCGGAATTTCTCAATACGGCGGGTATTCCCAGTTCATCATCCACACTGTTCCGGCCCATCAGATACTGTCCCTGATAGCTGGACCGCCCTTTCATTGCCCCTTCGTTGATCTTGCGCCATTCCTCGAAAGAGATGGTTTGTTCGGCTTTCTGCTCTTCCTCCACCGGCTCCGGCCTGACGACCTCACCTGAAGTAAACCCGGTAGCAATAACCGTGACCTTCACCTGATCATCGAGGGACTCATCCATGGCGGTTCCTGCGATTATCAGTGCATCACTATCCGCGTTGGCGGTAATGATCTTCATCACGTCATCGAGCTCGGCGAGGGAGAAATCGTTACCGCCTGTGACATTGATAAGAAGGCCCTGGGCTCCCTCGATACGTGCATCCTCGAGAAGGGGATTGTTGATGGCATTGGTAGCGGCATCTACCGCTCGGTTTTCACCATTTCCCTGACCGACCCCCATTAAGGCGTCTCCTTTGCTCTTCATAATTGTTCTTACATCTGCAAAGTCGATATTGATTTCACCGGGGATAGTAATTAGGTCGGAAATTCCCTGAACACCCTGCCGAAGAACATCGTCGGCCATAATGAACGATTCTCGGAGGGGTTTGCGCCGTTCAACCAGTTCCATAAGGTGCTGGTTCGGGATGGTGATCAGCGTATCCACCTCCTCTCTGAGTTTTTCGATACCCTCATCGGCGATAGACATCTTTCTCCTTCCCTCGAAAGAGAACGGCTTGGTAACGACGGCAACCGTCAGAGCACCAATCTCTCTGGCAACCCGGGCTATAATAGGGGCTCCACCGGTGCCGGTTCCTCCGCCCATACCTGCGGTAATAAAAATCATATCGGCACCGGCAAGATTGGTCCGGATATCGTCGATGCTTTCCTGGGCAGCTTCTTCTCCGATTTCAGGAACACCGCCGGCACCGAGTCCGCCTGTCAACTCGCCTCCAAGGGGCACCCGTATTTCCGCCTTGGACTGCTGGAGCGCCTGCTGATCGGTATTCGCTGCGAGAAACTCTACATATTTGAGACCGCAGTCGATCATGCGGTTCACCGCATTGCTCCCGCCTCCTCCGATACCGACAACCTTGATCACAGTCGGATTCTTTTCTGCTTCATCTACGATTTGGATTTGCATATCCCCTCCCGGTTCTTTCAATTGTGTTCAAATTCATCAGAAGAATTCTCCGAACCACTGTTTCATACGTTTCCATAATCCGTCATTCACCCGCTCCTTTACGGCAGCGGGCGCATCCTTTTTCTTTAGGCGGTCGGCGGCATACAGCACCAGACCCACACCGGTTGCATACTGAGGATTCTGATATTCCTCTACCAGCCCACCCAGACCCGTGGGGCTTCCGATGCGCGCCGGCAGCTCGAACACCTCCTGGGCAAGGTCGACAACGCCGGGCATCAGCGAGCCGCCGCCGGTCAGAACAACCCCCCCGCCGAGGTGCTGGAGGTAGCCTTTCTTGTCCACCTGCTCACGCACCATTCTGAATATCTCCGCCATCCGCGGTTGTATAATCCGTGCAATTTCCCGCCTTGGCACCTCAACAGGAGGACGCCCGCCTACTCCGGGAATAGTTACACTCTCGTCTTCACCGACAATGGGAAGATAGGCGCAGCCGGCCTTACGTTTTATCTGCTCTGCAGCATCGATCGGGGTCTTGAGCATGATTGAGATGTCGCTGGTAACCTGTTCACCGCCGATGGAGACTACATGAGTGTGGAAAGGGGCCCCATCCAGATGCACCAGCATATCCGTCGTGCCGCCGCCAAGATCGATAAGGAGAACACCCAGTTCTTTCTCGTCATGAGAAAGAACAGCCCGCGAGGCAGCCAGGGACTCGAGCACAAGATCGTCCACCTTGAAACCGGCACGGTTAATACATTTAATGATATTCTGAGCGGAGGTCACTGAACCGGTAACAATATGAACTTCGGCTTCCAGGCGGACACCGATCATATCGAGAGGGTTCTTTATCCCTCCCTGATCATCCACAATGTATTCCTGGGGAATTACATGGAAAACCTCACGGTCCATGGGTATTACAATCGCCTTAGCGGCTTCGATAACCCGGTCGACATCGCTGCGGGTTATCTCCCGTTCCTTTCCAGTAACAGCAACGACTCCTCGGGAGTTGATTCCCTCGATGTGACCTCCGGCTATGCCGGTTTGTACGGCTTGAACCTCCCGGCCCGACATCATCTCCGCCGATTCGATCGCCTGAATCACAGACTTGAGTGTAGCTTCGATGTTTATTATGACCCCTCGCCGCAGCCCTTCAGACGAAGCGGTCCCGACACCGATAACCCGCAGTTCTCCCCCGGTCTCTATTTCGGCAATAATTGCGTTTACTTTTGTCGTTCCTACATCAAGACCGACAACAATCTGCTCAGAAGGCAAGATCTTCCCCCTCTTTTTCCCGATACACAATCGTTCCAGTTCTCAAATCAACATACCGAAGCGATCCGGCGTAACCATGCTGCTCGGCTATGTCAATCGAAAGCAGGCCGTATTGAATCTGTTCACTGCTGAATGAACTGTCCAGCAACAGCGGTATCTTCCGATCCATGGGATATAGCATCAATTCAAAATGATCGGAAGGTTTCCGCATGATACGAACCTCGGAGATATTTCCATAGAGTTCAGGCGAGTTTTCCCTCAGAGATTCGAGGCCGGATAAAACCGGCATGAGCTTTTCCGGTAAAACAGTGCCTGCTTGAATTGTACTGAACTGCAGACCGGTAATAACCGGAGCATCAATCTCTCCGACTGCTCTCCCCGTTTTGTAAATCATACCCGACTTGTCGAACACGAGAGGCACGACTCTTCCCTCGCCATCCCGCGAAAAGGCGCGGGCCAAAGGCGTGCGGCGGTATACCTCGATATGCAGAGTGTCGGGAAAACTTTTTGCGACAAAGGCCTTTCGTATGGCAGGATAGCTTTCTAGATTGAGACGAACCGTTTCCGGGTCCACCGAATAGTAATAGGTCTTTCCCTCAAGACCTGCCAGCTCAAGAAGACGACTGTGAGAAAGCTCGACCTGACTCTGCACTTCGACCCGCTTGATCTGCAGACCGGGTGCAATCAAAAGATAGAAAACGACCTCCACCAGAGCCAGAACGCCCAGAGCAATAACGGCAACCTGAAGAATTCTTCGGAGTCCGCCCCTATTTCCTCCAGCGTTCGATCTTCCACCGGGCATTGAAACAGCCTCAGCCATTCTGCCCTCCTATCTCAGCCCCTTCCTGCCGGGAGTTACGGGAGATCCCCAGTAATATTCCGCACATAACAAGCGTCATGAAAATGGATGATCCACCTGCGGAAAAAAACGGCAGGGGGATTCCCGTAGCCGGAACAATTCCTGCTACCACGGCCATATTCAGGAGGGCTTGAAAAAGAATACTGCTGGTAATACCTACACCGGCAAAGTAACCGAACAGAGATGAGGCCCCGAGACTAACTCGGTATCCTCGAAAGGCAAAAGCAAGAAAAAGAAACAGAATCGCTACCACGCCGATAAAACCGAGCTCTTCCGCAAGTACGGAAAAAACAAAATCCGAATGGGCCTCGGGAAGTGAACCGAGCTTTTTGATACCTGCTCCGACTCCTCTTCCCCAGAGCCCACCACCGCTCAAGGCCGACCGGGATGCGATAATCTGATAGCCGGATCCGATCGGATCCCGACTGGGATCGAGAAAGGCGATCAAGCGCTGAACCCGATGCTCCCGGGTAAAAAGCATGATTGTCGCCAAAGGAACGGCCATCGAACCAAGAAGAATAAAGAAAACAAACCGTACCCCTGCAATAAAAAACATTAACAATCCGAGAAAAAGCAGGTACAAGGAAGTGGAAAAATCATTCTGGAGATAGGTGAGGGAGATAAATAGAGCAAGTATAACCAGAGGAGGCAGGATCGTATTGATCGTATCGGTCATCCTGTCCTGCTTCTTGGCAAACAAGTGAGCGAGATAGAGAATCAGGGCCAGCTTGACCAGCTCCGAGGGTTGCAATGACATGCCGAACAGGATAATCCAGCGCCGTGCCCCCATCACCTGGGTTCCTACTCCCGGCACGAAGGTAAGCACCATTGTCACAAGAGAAACAAACAGAATAAGAGGTATGAATTTTTGAATCGCCCGGGGCTTCATCCGGTAGACTGCAAATGCCGCAATACCTCCAAGACTGATCCATAAAAACTGCCGCTGCACAAAATATCGGGGGTTTTCGAAAAGACGATCGGCGTAGTAGAAGGAAGCGGAGAAAAGAACAGACACACCTATCCCGACCAGCAGGATGAGAAAAGCAAAGAGCACGACATCCGGGCTCTGTGAATCTCCGTGTACCCGTTCAAGGGTAAAACTGTTTTCCATCCGTCCTTCCGATTTCCTTTCTACTGCAGTTTCAGAGTCGAGAGGCTGAGAATTGCAAAGAGCCCCCCGATAATCCAGAAACGCATAACTACCTTCGTCTCCTCCCACCCTTTTAACTCAAAGTGGTGGTGGAGCGGAGCCATTAAAAACACACGGCGCCCGGTACGCCGGTACACCAGAACCTGGATAATGACCGAGAATGCCTCGAGTACAAAAACACCGCCGACAATAATCAATAACACCTCTTTCTTGGTCAGAAGCGCCAATGTACCCAGAAGCCCCCCCAGGGCCAGACTTCCTGTATCTCCCATCATGATCTCCGCAGGATGGGCATTGAACCATAAAAACCCTACGGCAGCACCGAGGGTGGCAAGAGCGAACACGGTCAACTCTCCGCTGCCTGCCATAAAAGGGATCTGAAGATATTCGGCATAATCCACACGACCGGTGAGATACGAAAGAATTGCCATTGCGATGGTAACCATAATCACCAGACCAATAGCCAACCCGTCGAGGCCATCGGTCAGATTTACTGCATTCGAAAGACCGGTCAGAAAAATAACAGCAAAGGGAATGTAGAGAACCGAAAGATCGAGGATCGGCTCCTTGACAAACGGTATATACAACAGGGTTGCTTCTTGATATCCGAGAGAATAAAACCAGACAGCTATGGTCGCAGAAACAAGCCCCTGAGCTAACAGCTTAACCTTCGCCGACATACCCTCCGACCCGTCCTTGAAGGTCTTGAGGAAATCATCCACAAAGCCGATAGCTCCGAAACCAATAACAGCTGTGAGTGTTATCCATGTGTAAGGGCTTCTCAAATCCTGCCACAGGAGAACGGAGATAACTATGGAAATGATGATCAGTACACCGCCCATAGTCGGGGTTCCCGACTTTGTTCTGTGGCGTTCCGGTCCGTCCTTCCTGATCTCTTCTCCTGCTTTCTTTGCTTTCAGGTAACTAATAAGCCGTGGGCCGAGAAGGAACGAGATCAAAAGAGCAGTAACCGCAGCATAGGCTGAACGAAAAGTGATATACTGAAAAATGTTAAACACTGATACATATTCGACCAGTGGATATAAAAGCTCCGGAAACAATTCCCCCTCCTTTTTTAGGCCCTCAGCAGGTCCAGCACCCGCTCGAGCCCGGCGGACCTCGATCCCTTGATCAAAATCAGATCATTTTGTGCGAACCAGTTCCGTAATTGATCAGCTAGTTCATCAATCGTGACACTCAGGCTCAGCCGGCCGGAATAACCGGCTGCGACAAGTTCCTGTTCGGTCACCTCAAGCTCTCGGCCATAGAGAAAAATGCCGTCCGCCCCGGCATCCGCCAGCATCCGGCCCAACCTGCGGTGCTCTTCGAGCTCCGCACCCCCCAGTTCCTTCATCGGACCGACAACAAGACCGCGTCTTCCAGAGACGCCGACTCCCCGAATCCATGACAAAGCCGCCTCCATAGAGGCGGGGTTTGCATTATAACAATCAACAAAGGCCCTCACTTCTATCGGCCCTCTGCCGGCAGCCCCTCCACCTCCGGCGGAGGGAGACTGTACTTCGACATGCTCGAGGCGACTGCGGCCGAATAGAGGACGAACCGATTCGAGCCCCTTTCTTACCGCTTCCTCCGAGGCGCCGGCGGCAAGAGAAACCCGTATCGCCGCCAGGGCGTTTCTTAGATTATGCTCCCCGATCATCTCCATACGGATCGGCGCCCCCTCCCAGTTCAGGACTATACCCTCGAGACCCCGGTCCTCCCAGTTTTCATAGCCCGGTGTCGTCGTTTCTCCATAGTCAAAAACCCGGCCCGGAGATGCCGCCATCAGATAATCCCGGAAGGAATCCCCTTCATAAACAAAACCCAGGTCTCCCTCCGAAAAACGGGAAAATATCCGGCTCTTCTCCCTGGCCACCCCAGCCACCGAACCGACCGGCCCTACATGGGCAGGCCCGATGTTTGTAACCAGAGCGATATCGGGACGAACAATCTCCGCAAGGATATCCATTTCCCCGGGACGGTTCATCCCCATCTCGAATACGGCATAGCTGTGCCGGCTTCGCAGGTTGAACACGCTCAAGGGTAAACCGATTTCGGAATTCAGATTCCCTTCAGTTACCAGTGTCTCTTTCTGCAGACGAAGAATGGAACCGACCATCTCTTTGGTGGTAGTTTTCCCATTACTGCCGGTAATACCTATCCGAACAAGATCGGGAAACCGATCGAGATAGGCTCCAGCAAGGCGCTGTAAAGCCGTTAGCGGATTATCCACTACAATCAAGGCGGCACCGGCTTTGCCGGCTGCCCGGCGCATAGAGCGGCCTTCTTTCTGCATCACCGACTCGGCTACAAGGGAAGCAGCCACCCCTCTCTCGGCAGCAGCCGGGATAAAAAGGTGACCATCGGTCCTTGTCCCGGCCAGGGGAACAAAGAGGTCCCCCTCGCTGCAGCTGCGTGAATCAATAGACACACCGCTGAACTCGAGATCCGCCCCCTTTTGTTCAGCCGGCGGATGGATCTGTGCCCCGGGAATTATCTGCTCGAGTTCCGATGCGGAGAACAGAATCCGGTTTCTTTCAGCCGTCATTTCTGCCCCCCTTAAGCAATACCCGCACCATCTCCTCAGCCTCGGCCCGGGAAAGCCCGAGCTCTTCTTCGGCCAGCTGCTGCAGTCGGGCCGGGGAGCGAAGTACCGCTATGCCGGCGATAATCCGTTTATTCCGCTCCAGTATCTCCCGCTGCTCCTGTTCCAGCCCCTCTATCCGCTGCAAAAGCATGGTATAGCGGTAGGACTGCCAGACATTGAGAAAAAAGACCGCGGAAACCACCAAGGCTAGAACAACAAAAAGAAATTTCTTCATGCAGCTCCTCCCTCGAGGCAGGGACGGTCGCTGCTTGAGGAGTCGAAATCAACCCGTTCGAGCACCCTGAGCTTTGCACTTCTCGAAGCAGGATTCGACTCTTTTTCTTCTTCCCCTGCTTCAATCGGTTTCTTCGTCAGCAGCCGGAAAGAGGGTTCGCCAATTTTTCTACCGGCGGCATCCACCGGTACCTGGACGAGTCTACGAAAACCATGTTTTACGATCCTGTCTTCCAATGAATGAAAGGAGATGAATCCAAGCCGGCCTCCGGGCACCAGCGTGTCGGCGGCCACCGGAAGTACCGACTCTATCCGCCGCAGCTCATCGTTCACAGCAATGCGGAGAGCCTGAAAGGTTCTGGTAGCAGGGTGGATTCTGCCCCGCCGGTAGGCAGGCGGCACTGCACGCCGCACAATTGCAGCCAGAGCAGCTGAATCACGAACAGATTCCTTCTGCCTTTCGGCAACAATCGCAGCAGCAATTCTTCTGGAGTAACGCTCTTCTCCGTATCGATAAATAAGATCCGCCAGCTCACGCTGGGAGTAAGAATTTACAATCTCCGCAGCGGTAGTTTCATCTTCCGTATTCAAGCGCATGTCCAGATCCGCCGATTCTCGATATGAGAAACCTCTCTCATTTTTTTCCAGATGGGCCATAGAAAGCCC
Source organism: Spirochaetales bacterium (assembly GCA_021736255.1). Taxonomy (GTDB): domain Bacteria; phylum Spirochaetota; class Spirochaetia; order JAIPGG01; family JAIPGG01; genus JAIPGG01. The sequence continues at coordinate 49,087 of JAIPGG010000010.1, forward strand.
TAGATCGAAGAGAATAATATCGGCTCCGCCGCTTGACCGGCTCTGCAGTTTCCTGCGGAGATCGGGCAGTACCTGGTCGAACCATCCCTGCAGCGGAAAAAACCGGTCCGAAAAGGGCTCGAGTCGCTTCTTTGCTGTCTCGAGCATCCACGGATCGGCATCGATGCCGTATACGGTAATTGCCTCGAAGGCTTCGAGAAATTTGCTGCTGTGTCCGCCCTGACCGACAGTTGCGTCAATCATGGTTTGTTGTTCCCCCCCCGGCGACAAAAACCGGAAAACCTCATCCGGCAATACTGCTCTATGTTCAACCATATGCAGGCTCAATCATCTCAATCTCACCTGATCCTCTCCGACATCAAACGGCGTGTTCCTAAAAAGCCAGAAGATTGCCCATTTCCTCCGCAGCTTCCTGGAACTCGGCTTCGTGTTCATCCCAGTAACCCTGGAATTCCTTTTCATCCCAGACTTCAATGTAGCGCTGTATCCCGAGGATCACGCATTCCTTCT
>JAIPGG010000068.1 GCA_021736255.1 Spirochaetales bacterium
CGTCCTATTATCAATATAGAATTATTCTGGAGAGTTCATCAACTGAACGGACTTCTCCTGCTTGTTCCTCGATGCGGCGGATGAGCTGGTCCGGGCTGATTCGCTGTCTCCGTGCGGCCCGAAAGAGATCGCTGACCGCTCCGTATTCTGCTGGCGGTATATCGGAGGAGACGAGTGCCGCAGCTACCTGCAGTGAGGATTCGCTCTCGAGTCCCCACTGCTTGAGCGAGAAATGGAGGCTCGACAGGGGGCGGAATCGCTGGGGACCGGGAAGGGAGAGGCGAATAAGCTGTTCTAGTTCACTCTGTGGAAGGTCTGCCTCGAGCATATGGGCCGCCCGCTGCCACAGGTCATAGTTTTCCTTTTCGAGGAACACCGAGCCGCCGCGGATTTCCCCGACGACCCTGCGGGCCTGCAGCAGAACATTTCTCTCCTGCTGCAGCGCCGACAGAATACGCCCAGCCCCTGCGCCTTTGGCAGCTCCCTCCTGTATTTTGGGAACGAGGAGTTCAACGGGAACGGACTGGGCCGAGGCCTTTCCGAGTTCTCTTGTAAGAGTCTGCCTCTCACTTTCTGAATAACCCTTCTCTTCGAGCAGTTCCGCCGCCCGGTCGATTGCTTGCACCCCGTTGGTATCCCCTCCCTCCGCAAAGAGCACAGGGGAGATGGTGAGCAGCAAAAGGAGAATCGCCGGCAGGGTAACTAAAGGCCGTGGAGTAGGCGGAGAATGCATGCAGGATCCTATCGAAAATTCGATCCGGGATTATCCGGTCCCGGAGTTCCCCCGGGTCTCCCGCTGCCAGTGCCGCCTGAATGAGCGCCGCCTTTCTGTCTTCCTTCGGTTCGCCCCTGGCGGGCTATCGACTGGTTCAATTGTTCGCGGATTTCTTCCCGTATCCGCTGCCGGATCTGCTCGGGTTCGGCTTTTGGGGTTTCATGCTGAGAGCGAATCCTGGTTCGAAGCTGGTCGATATTTCGGGCGATGTCTCGGGTCCCATCGAGGGCTGCACGGGTGATCGCCTCTTTCTCGTAGCCTGCATGCCGCATGTTTCGTGCCATTACGGCGAGCTGAAGGGCGAGTTCGGCGTTTTCCGCTCCCTCAAGCTGTGTGCGATCCTGCTGGGCGAGCTGCAGAGCGGTAGCAACCAGCTCGGGTTCGGTACCTTCGACAGATTTCCAGTTCATTTGCCGGGCTGCTTCCTCGAACTCGGCGAGTTGTTCTTGGGTCCAGCCCGCCTGTTCGAGCTGCTGCAGGGTTTCCCGGAGAAACGCAGGTTCTGTTTCAGTTTCTTGGGCCCAGGCGGCTGTGCCGATGATCAGCAGCAGGGCCATACTAAGAATGAGCAGGCGCTGTGTTCTTCTTGTCTTCATCTCTTGCCTCCTTCTGGAGAAATGGTTTCTGATCTCAAATATCGAGTATCGAGTTGGTCCCGCCAAAACCGTCGCTCACCTGGAGCGGGGATTTGGGATCGGGTATCCACTGTTCGCCCTCTTTCCCGTTGACCAAAAATTGATACTGGTACTCTCCGCTTTCGTGGATTTTCAGTCGGAGTTCCCAGATTCCGTTTCCGTCTTTGTCGTGCATGCGGTGTTCCTGGGGATCCCAGCCGTTCCAGTCTCCGACAACCGACACGCTTTCAGCCTCCGGAGCCTCGAGGCGAAGGTGGACGATGATGGCCGTCTCCTGCGGGGCTTCTGTTGATTCGGGGAGCGTTACCGCCGGGGCTTCCTCCCCAGAAATCTCTGAGCGGGAGATTGCAGCTGGTGCGCCCTCTGCGCTTTCTGTGTCGGTCGGTTTCTCCACTCCGGTGAAAAGGAGAGTCAGCATTACCGAAAGAACAACAAGGGCTGCTGCTGCGGCGGCCATAGGAACGGGACGAGAGAAGAACCGGCGAGTGCCGGTTTCCTCGTGCTCAGTTTTGTGAAGCGATTTGGTTATGGATTCTGCAAGCCCCGCCGGGGCCTGAGGCCGCCAGCCTGTTTCCTGGGTTGTCAGTTGGAGGGCTTTTGCCAGGGATGCGCATGCCGGGCAGCTTTGCAGGTGATCCTCCATTTCTCGGTAGGCAGGCACTCCGGAAAGAAGGTCCGGTTCTCCGGCCTCTTGGCTGCTGCCGGCCTTGGTGCCTGAGCCGCCAGCCGTTATGTCCCCGCGGCCGCTGCCGGGGCTGCCCCCGGTTATAGGGCGCTGCTGCAGGAGCTCTTCAGCACGTGCGAAAAGAACCGATCTGCATTCGCTGCAGGATATCGTGGTGTTCCCTGTTTTATTGTTGTCCTTTCCCATCTTCTCTATTCCCCCGCTTCCTCATTTATCATATACGCGGAAATCGTTCCGAGGTTTCACTCCCATTCCTTTTTTTTGAGCTCTTCGAGCATTTGTTCTCTGGCACGCCGCAAGTGTGTTTTGACCGTGTTCTCGGGGATATCAAGAATGCGTGCTGTATCGTGGACAGAGATTTCTTCGATGACCCGCAGTACAAAGACCTCCCGGTATTTTGGATCGAGCCGGTCAAGCGCCTGTTGAGCTAAGTGCTCTCCTTCCGCTCGAATAACTGCGGTGTCGGGCGATGTTTGGTTCCTGTCACGGCGAACTGATTCATTGGTGGTCTCTTCGTAGGAGACCGGAGAGGCGGGTCTTCGATCGCGTTTTCGGTGCAGTGAGCGCAGGTGGTTGACCGCGATGGTATAGATCCACGAATAAAACCGCCGGGAGGGGTCGAAGCTCGAAAGGGATCGATAGGCTTTGAGAAATATCTCCTGGGCGGCATCCTCTGCTTCATTTTGGTCTCCGAGCATACGGAGACAGAGGGAGTAGAGCATAGGTGTATACCGCTTGACTATGCGGTCGAAGGCCGCTTTGTCTCCTTCTTGAACGAGTTTGATTTCCTGTTCGTCGGCGCTCGTTTCTTCTTCCGGTGTCACGTGCAGAATGGTTCTCCGCCTTTATCTCTATCAATATACGCAGAGTATAGGGAAAGGTTTCATTTTTTCTGTTTTTACAATAAAATGTAATACCATAGCTTGACAAGCAATAACAAATAAAAGAAAATGATAACGTATGATAATAAATTGAGATTGGAGTAGGTTGTGGGGAACAATACAGTTCGATGTGGTTTGATTGGAGCCGGCAGGGCAGGTTTGATCCATGCCCGTAACTTTGCCGGGTCGGTTGCCCGGGGGGAACTTGCAGGAGTAGCCGATCCGTCCCGGGAAGCGTTGGAGCAGGCGAAGTCGGAGCTGGGCGATATTCAGACCTTTACTGATTATCGAGAGATGCTCAAGCGGGACGACATCGATGCGGTTATCGTTGTCACGCCGACGGTGTTTCATCGAGATGTGGTTCTATCCGCTGCTGCGGAAGGCAAGCATGTGCTCTGCGAGAAGCCGATGGCAATGAATGTAAAAGAGTCCAAAGAGATGATCGATGCCTGCGATGCGGCTTCGGTAAAACTGCAAATCGGTTTTATGCGCAGGTTCGATGCCGGGTTCAGGCATGCCAAAGAGCAGATCGAAAGCGGCGCTATCGGAGATGTGGTGATGATCAAGTCTTTGACTCACGGACCGAGCAAGCCGCAGCCATGGATGCTCGATATTGCCAAGAGTAACGGACCTCTGGCGGAAGTCTCCAGCCATGACATCGATACGCTGCGCTGGTATTCGGGAAGCGACATAAGCGAGGTCTACGCAGTGGCCGGGAATTATCGCTCGCAGTTTGCCGCTGCCGAGTATCCGGACTTTTATGACAACGTTCTGGTGGTGAACCGGTTTGCCGATGGGAAACAGGGACTGATCGAGGGCGCAGTCTATGTAAAATATGGCTACGATTCCCGGGTGGAGATCCTGGGAACCGAGGGTGTCATCTTTGTTGGAACGCTCAAAGATAAACCGGTGGAAGTAGTTTCGCAGAAGCACGGATCGACTCAATCGGTAGTTCAGAGCTGGCAGACCCTGTTTATCGATGCCTACCGGGCCGAAGATCAGTCTTTTGTACAGGCGATTCTCGAGGATTCCGAACCGGAGGTTACCGGTATCGACGGAATGCGGGCGGTACAGGTAGTGAATGCAGGAAATAAATCCATCACCTCGAAACAGCCGGTTTCGATTGACCTCAGCTGAATAAACAGTTTCAGAACGTCAAAAACAGGGAGTAAATTATGAAAGCAATACGCTTATACGATAAGGAAGATATTCGAATCGAAGATATTCCGAAGCCGGAGATAGGAAACCACGAGGTTCTGCTTCGAGTAAAGAGCGCCTTTGTCTGCGGTACTGATGTCCGGATGTATAAGAACGGAAAAAGCGGCATCTCTCCCGATAATCCGCGCGTTATGGGACATGAACTGGCAGGGGTTATCGAGAAAACCGGGAGCGAGGTTACCCATTACAAGGCCGGAGACCGGGTCTCGGTTGCGCCGAATTACGGCTGCGGTGTTTGTGATTTTTGTGTCAGCGGCAACAGTCAGCTCTGCAGTGAATCAGAGGCTATCGGTATCAGTGTGGACGGCGGTTTTGCCGAGTATGTCAGGATCCCAGAACCTGCGGTGCGGCAGGGAAACCTCATGGTTCTGCCGGAGAATGTTTCATTCGAAGCCGGGGCCCTGGCCGAGCCGTTTTCTTGTGTCTATAACGCATACGAGAAAATCGGTATCTATCCGGGGGACAGAGTTCTGGTTATCGGGGCCGGTCCTATCGGTATCATGCACGCTAAAATTGCGGTTTTAGCCGGTGCAGGGCAAGTATATATGAATGATCTGAATACCGGCCGGCTCGAGCAGGCAAAGGAGCGAGTGCCTCAGATAGAAACCCTGGTAACCGATGATCTCCCCGGAGAGATCGACAAAATCACCGGAGGAAAGGGGCTGGATCTGGTTATTACCGCCGCATCCGTACCGGTAATCCAGGAGATGGCGTTTTCTCTGGTGGGTATGAACGGGCGGGTAATGTTTTTCGGTGGTCTGCCTCACGGGAAGTCGGTAGTGCAGCTCGATACAAACGAGATCCATTACAAACAACTGCTTATTTCGGGGACGACCCGGCAGAGCCTGCGTCAGTACCGGAAGATTATTCACCTGTTGTCTGAGGGGGTCCTTTCCGCCGATGACATCGTAACCGGCCATGCGGATGGCTCGGAGGCGGAGTCGGTGCTGCAGGCAGTAATTCGGGGAGAGGGGCTCAAGACCTCGATTCGTTTTTAAGGAGGGGATGTCTTGCAGAATGCACTTCTTGTTGGAGTAGATATCGGGACACAGGGGGTAAAGGCCGCTGTTTTCGACGATGCCGGGCACATGCTGGGGAAGGGATTCCGGAAATCTGAGATTCTTCAGGATGCCGACGGTGTTACCGAAGAAGAACCGGAAACCCAGTATCAGAATGTCTGTTCTTCCATAAAGGAAGCCCTCGATTCAGGAAATCTCGATCCGGCGAAGGTTGCTGCTATTGGAATCGACGGGCAGATGGCCGGGATTATCGGTATCTATTCAGATTTGAATCCGTTGACGAAATACGACAGCTGGCTCGACACACGATGCGAGCCTTATATCGAAAAGATGCGCCGGGAGGGCGGGAAACGGGTAACCGAGCTCACCGGAAACGCTCCGAGCATAAATCACGGCCCGAAAGTTCTGTGGTGGAAACATGAGCGGCCGGAGGTTTACCGGAAGATCAGAAAGTTTATTCAGCCGGGCGGTTATGTTGCCATGCGCCTTACCGGCCTTTCTGCGGACCAGGCCTTCATTGACGACAGTTACATTCATTTTTCCGGTTTTGCAGACAACCGTAACAGGCAGTGGTCGGATGAGCTGCTTGATATGTTCGATGTGGAGCGGGATAAGATGCCGAGGATCGTTTCCCCATCGGAGACTATCGGTAAGATAGACAAGCAGGCCGCCGGAGAAACCGGACTGCTCGAGGGAACCCCGGTCGTTGCCGGCTGCGGTGATACGGCTGCCTCCTTTCTTGCAGCCGGCGCGGTTGAACCGGGTATCTGTGTCGATGTGTCGGGAACCGCTTCGGTTTTTGCGGCAACGACCTCGGAGTACGTGCCCGATATTGACGAGAAGGTTCTCGGGCTGGGGCGTTCGGCCGTTCCCGGCCTCTGGCATCCCTATGCCTATGTAAACGGAGGGGGACTGAATATCGAGTGGTTCCGGGATGTGCTCCTGCAGGTTCTTCAGGGCGCTTCGAAGGACTCGAGCCGGGGCGGGGGTTCATCTGCCTCCGCCGGTTCTCAAGCAGACGGCGCCCAAGCAGGCGGCGCCGCATCCGCTGCAGGTCTTGATTTCGACGATCTCAACCGCATGGCGGCTGAGATCTCTGCCGAAGAGGATCTGCCGGTTTTCATTCCCCATTTCGGCGGCCGGGTAAGTCCCGGCCAACCCCAGATGCGGGGCGCATGGCTCGGTTTGCGGTGGACCCACGGCCCCGGTCATCTCTACCGGGCGATTCTCGAGAGTATTGCCCTGGAATACAGTATCTATCTATCGCAGCTCAAACAGCTCAATCCCGGACTCTCGGTAGCGCAGCTCAGGAATACCGGCGGCGGGAATGTGAGCAGTGTCTGGAAACAGATCAAGGCTGACGCCCTTGGTGTACCTCTTGTTGATATCAGGGATTTTGCCGGTGCGACCCACGGAGCGGCAATGCTCGCAGGTTTCGGGGCGGGTGTTCTTCCTGATCTCCGGTCGGCGGCAGCTCGCTGGGTAAAGACGGGGGAAACAACCGATCCGGATAACGGATACCGTGAGCACTATGACCGGCGGATCGACCGATACACCACCTCATTGAAGATGGTGCTGGATCTGATGGACAGCTGGAAATAATTTGTAGAAAGATCAGGAGGAAATACATGGAGGCGATGACAGCAGATACGCTGCGACCTGCCGAAATAGATACCTTTTATTTTATTGGAATGACCACGGAAAAGTCGTCCATCATGAAGGTCTTTCCCCGCTGGGCCGAACACCTCGGTCTGGGAGAGGTGAAGATTCAAGGCATAAACTGCAAATGGCACGATGACCCCGAGGTCTATCGGAAGGTGCTCTCTTTCATCAAGGAAGATCCCCGGTCGTTAGGAGGCCTGGTGACCACTCACAAGCTCGATATTCTCTCGGCCGGAAGAGACCTCTTCGACCGGCTCGACGAGAACGCTGATATTCTCGGTGAGATAAGCTGTATTTCCAAGCGTGAGGGTGAGTACTGGGGACACGCCAAAGATCCTATTACCAGCGGTCTCTCTCTCGAGGCGATTGTGGACCGGGACTACTGGAGCCGGAGCGGCGGATACTTGTGTAATATCGGTGCCGGAGGGTCGTCCCTTGCGCTTACAATGTACGTGATGAAAAACATCCCCGTCGAACAGGGGCCGAAAAAGATCGTGGTTACCAATCGCAGCCTTCCCCGGCTGGAGGGTATGAAGAAGATCCACGCGCGCCTGAATCCGGGCTACGAGGTAGAGTATCATCACTGTCCCGAACCGAAAGACAACGATCGGATCGTTGACGACCTGCCCGAGGGCTCTATGGTGGTCAATGCTACCGGTCTCGGCAAGGACGCTCCCTGTTCGCCTTTAACCAACGCGGTGCAGTTTCCGAAGAACGGGGTGGTATGGGAGTTCAACTATCGGGGCGACCTGCTTTTTCTCGAACAGGCCCGGGCACAGCAGAAGGAGAAGAACCTGAATGTTGCCGACGGATGGATCTATTTCATCCATGGATGGACACGGGTTATTGCGGAAGTTTTCAACATAGATGTTCCGACCTCCGGGCCGGAGTTCGATGCCCTCTTGCATATCGCTTCCGAAGCCCGGAAAGAAACAAAGTAATAGGAACAATACATGGATTTTGTTAAAGACGCTACTACACTCATCAATCCATGCACCGTAGTCGATTGCCTCGCTTGCCTTGACCGGGCAAAGGCGGGAGAGCGTGTCGCAGAGGGGCTTCGGTAGAATGGAAGGGGACCGGATAAGCAGCTGGTGGCAGGCCGGTTTCTCCGGCTCCGCCGCTGGGGAAACACAACCGTCGAAGCCGTTTCAACCTTCGGTCCGGGTCGCATGGCTGGGCCAAGCGGGATTCGCTCTTCGCCGGGGAAATCTTCGACTGGTTTTCGATCCCTATCTCTCTGATTCTCTTGCTGAAAAGTATAGAGATTCGTTTTTCCCCCACAAGAGAATGATGCCTGTTCCCGTTGCTCCTGAACGGCTTGCCGGTACCGATCTGGTTCTTGTCACTCACGAACACAGTGATCATATGGATCCGGGAACTCTTCCTGCCCTTGCCGGGGCAAGCCCTGAAGCGAGGATCGTGCTGCCGAGGTTTTCCATAATCAAGGCGCTCGAGCGGAAAATTCCCGGCGAGCAGATAGTTGCCGTGGATGTCGGGGAGCGGTGGTCCGCAGGGCCAATAGAGGTTGAACCGGTACCTGCTGTCCATGAGGAGATGACCGAGGATTCCTTCGGGAATCATAAATTCCTCGGATACCTGGTAACGGTCGATGGATTTACCGTTTATCATGCAGGGGACACCATTCCGCATCCGTCTATAGATGCTGTTCTGAGAAAACGGAAGGTGGACCTGGCTCTTTTACCGGTCAACGGAAGAGATGTTTACCGGAAAGAGCACGGCGTTCCGGGGAACCTCACTGGAGAGGAGGCTTTGGAAATGCATGAGCGGCTGGATTTTTCTCATACAATAGTTCATCATTTTGGCATGTTCGATTTCAATTCAGCTGATATCGGAGAATTGCAAGCGATAATCCGAAACAAACATCTTCAAAAGACGATTACGGTGCCCGAGGCAGGTAGGATATATGAATACTGAAAATGAGAAGCCGGTATTTGCCGAAGAAAGAAAGATTGCCATTGTCGAATATGTAGAGAACACCGGGTCGGTTACGATTTCCGACTTGTGCCGTCGTTTTGATGTTTCTCCGGCCACTATCCGGAACGACCTCCGAGAGCTCGAACGGCAGGCCCGGTTAATCAGAACACACGGCGGGGCAATGCGCCGTCACCGAACCGGTTACGAGACCAGGCTGGAAAACCGCACAATTGAACAGGTCGAGAAGAAACAAATTATCGCAAACCTCGCACTCGAATGTGTGGAAAGCGGAGACACAATCCTCCTCGATGTGGGGACAACCACCTATGAATTGGCTACCGTCCTGGGCAGCTTCAATAACCTTCAGATCGTCACGAATGATCTGAAGATCGCGTATCTGGCAGATGAGTATCCGAATGTTCTGTTCACCGTGCTCGGAGGGCAGGTGCGTTCCGGCTACCACAGTATGGTAGGGTCCTCCGTGCTCCGAGAGCTGGAAGACTTTGCGGTCGACCGGGCATTTATGGGAACAAATGCCTTCGAAATAGGCTATGGAGCGAGCACCCCCGACCCCGGTCAGGCGGAAGTCAAAAAAAAGATGCTGAAAATAGCGACAAAAAACTATCTGCTCTGTGATTCGACAAAGATCGGTGGCCGTTCATTTGTTCGTTTCGCCACTATGGAAGAGCTCGATGTGCTCGTAACCGACCAGATCAGCAGTGAGGACCTCGAGCTTCTCGAGAATTCCGGTATCGAGGTACGAGCCGGGCGGGTTCTGCAGAAAAAGAATAACCTATAACAGCAATAGAAGGAGCTTTGAATGGAAGTCCGAGAAACACTTGAAAAAAACAGATTAATCCCGGTGGTAAAAATATCCGATCCGGAAAAGGTTGTCCCGCTGGCGAAAGCGCTGCAGGACGGCGGGATTCATGCCATCGAGATAACCTTCAGAACAAAAGAAGCTGCCGAGGCGATCAAGTTTTGCCGGAAGGAATGTCCGCAGATGGTCTTAGGGGCTGGAACGGTAGTGAACCACCGGCAGGTCGATGATGCCCTGGAAGCCGGAGCCTCTTTTCTTGTCTCTCCAGGTTTCAACCCCTCTGTTGTAAGGTACGCCGGAGAAAAAGGAGTACCTCATATTCCCGGGACCATCACGCCAGGAGAGATGGAACAGGCGATGGAGATGGGCCTTTCCATTGTAAAGTTCTTTCCCGCAGAAAATGCCGGAGGGATCGGGTTTATCAAGTCGGTCGGAGCGGTGTACAAGGACCTCGAGATCATGCCCACAGGTGGAATCAAACTTGCGAATATCCGTTCTTATCTCGAGCTTCCGAATGTCATCGCCTGCGGGGGAAGCTGGGTCGTCAAAGGTGAATGGATTGAGTCGGATGATTTCGAGAAAGTCCGGGCTGCTTCGAGTGAGGCAACAGCCCTGATCGCTCAAATCAATAAAAAACAATAGCAAACACAAGTTATATTGACAAAACGCTAAAGAATGATAAAATATGATACAGAAAACTTCAAATAGTATGGAGGAATGTGCGGCATGAGAAAAATGAAAATCGGAATAGATAATTACGCGTACCACCGTTTTATGGGCGAGGTTTATCCGGAGCAGAGCGCCCCTTCGAAAACGATGACGATGAAGGATTATTTGGACCGGGCAAATGAACTCGGCGTGGATGGAGTTTCGCTGGAATCCTGTTTTTTCCCCGAGTTCGGGAAGAACTACCTGGCAGAGCTCAAGGGCAAACTCGATGAATATAATCTGGATCGAGTCTTTGCCTGGGGGCACCCCGACGGACTAGAGGGCGGAAAGAACAAACAGGCCTTCGATGAAATGATGGAGATGATGGATTATGCTGTGGCCATTGGGGCCAAGGTGATGAGGGTCGTCGGATCGAGCCTCGGTTTCCGTTTCGAGAATCACCAGGAACAGATCGACCGGTTAACCGGTATGTTTATCGAAGCAATGAAAGAAGCGGACAAGCGGGGCCTCAAACTCGCCGATGAAAACCACATCGATTTTACCGCCGATGAAATGCTTCAGCTGATTAATAATGTGAACAATCCGAATTTCGGTATCAACCTGGATACCGGAAACTTCATGCGGCTCCTCGATGATCCGGTAAAGGGAGCAAAAAAGCTGGCCAAACATGTCATGGCAACCCATGTTAAGGACTTGAAGCCCGAAAAGGGATTGGATGTGGACAACTGGCACTTTTTTGCCTGTACTCCGGTAGGAGACGGGCTCGTTGACAATCAGCAGTTGGCACAGATTCTTTACGACAACGGCTTCGACGGTTTCCTGGCGGTGGAGATCGATTACCTGCACAAAGATTACAATAATGACGAAGATGCCGCGGTAGCCCAGAGTATCAAGGAGCTGGACCGGATTGCTTCGAATGTAAAAGGATAATACAGGGGGAATTGGATGAGTAAAAGATTGAATATTGGAATTGTCGGCTATCAATTCATGGGAAAAGCCCACAGCAATGGTTGGCTGCAAGCGAAAAAATTCTTTGACCTTCCGGGCGAACCGGTCCTCAAGGTTGCCTGCGGACGATCCGAAGAACCGCTCAAGGCGTTTGCAGAAACCTGGGGATGGCAGGAGATCGAGACGGATTGGAAAAAGCTGGTAGAACGGGATGACATCGATATTATCGACATTGCCGTGCCGCAGAATCTTCATGCAGAAATCGCTATTGCCGCAGTAAAGGCGGGAAAACACATATTTTGCGAAAAGCCGATAGCTCTGAACACCGGGCAGGCAAAAGAGATGCTCGCTGCGGCGGAAAAAGCGGGAATCGTCCACTATTTAAATCATAATTACCGAAGGGTGCCGGCGGTTCGTCTTGCGAAGAAGCTCATCGACGACGGAGAAATCGGAGAGATTTATCACTGGCGCGGGGCGTATCTGCAGGATTGGATCTCCGATCCTGATTTTCCGTTGACCTGGCATCTCCAGAAAGACAAGGCCGGATCCGGACCGCATGGGGACCTCAATTCCCACAGTGTGGATTTGGCCCGATATCTCGTCGGCGAAATCGACACGGTTATGGGTATGACCAAGACCTTTATCGAAGAGCGCAATCTGCCCGGCGAAGGGTCTGCAACCTTTCAGGCAGGGTCCGCCGGAGAAGGTAAGAAGGGCAAAGTAACCGTTGAGGATGCGGCGTTTATGCTGGTCAATTTCAAGAACGGCGCTCTCGGCTCCTTCGAAGCAAGCCGATTCGCCACCGGCAGGAAGAACTACAACTCCTTCGAGATATACGGCAGCAAGGGTTCGATCTGCTTCAACTTCGAGCGGATGAATGAGCTCCAGTTTCTTTCAAAAAAGGATGGAGACGATCAGCAGGGTTTTCGTACCATCCTGGCCACGAATGCATCACATGATTACATCGCCCACTGGTGGCCGCCGGGACACATCATCGGGTACGAGCATGAGTTCGTTCATGCAGCCGTTGATTTCGTAGACGCGGTGGTAAATAATAAAGCAATGGAGCCGAACTTCAGCGACGGCGTCCGTGAAATGGAAGTCCTGGATGCCGGCCTGAAATCGGCCGAAAGCGGATCAAAGGTTTCGCTGTAATACAATAGTGTAAACTCAAGGTGCGGCCCCTGCTTGCGCACGGGGCCGCATGATCAATGTAAGCGAGTGGGGGTACCCGTATCATGACAAAGGCTCTTTTAGCACCGGTATATTTCGATCCCGGTAAAGACGATGAATTCGATCAGCAGCTTGCCCGGCTCAAAGAAATGCTCGGCGACCTAGTTGAGTTTTCCGATCCTGTTGCGCTCGGAGGTTCAATCGGTAATGCAGATGCGGTTATATTCCCGCAAATCCTCGGAGAAGCCTACCGGAAACTGGAAGACTTCCAGGCAATCGATGTTCCGATGCTCATCGTTACCTCGGAGTTCGGTACCCTTTCGATGTGGGACTGGGAGGTCAAGAGCTATCTCGCTTCCAAAGGGGTCAAGACCATTGCACCCTATTCGTTGGAAGACACCCGTAAGCTCTGCAAAGCGCTGAATACCAAGCGGGAACTCAAAGAGACCACCTTTCTGATCTTCCAGGACAATCCCGGAGAAGGGTTTCAGCCGAGTATTTTTAAACGATTTTTCTGGTGGGAACAGGAAGCTACCAGCCTGATGGAAAAGAACTTCGGCGTTACAATCAAGCGCAAGAGCTTCAAGGAACTCGGAGCCTACGCCAAAACCATCTCCGACGACAAGGCGAAAATGGAGCTCGAATCGAAGAGTTTTCCGACGAAAGACCTTTCCAACCGGTCATTGCTCAGTGCTATCAAGCTCTACATTGCATTGAAGGAAGAACTCGACAAGGACCCTACCATACGGGGAATGGGCATCAATTGCCTCAATGAATCGCATTTTTCAGACACCACTCCCTGTCTTGCTTGGGATCTGCTTTTCGAGGAACGGGGAATCATCTGGGCATGCGAGGGAGACACGCTGTCCCTTATTACCAAGTACCTCGTGTACAAGAGCCTTGGTACGCCGATTATGATGTCGAATATTTATCCCTTCCTCTCCGGGCAGGCTGCCCTCAAGCACGAGAACATACCCTCTTTCCCGAGTATCG